>DASQID010000453.1:0-5992 GCA_035631775.1 Acidobacteriota bacterium | reverse complement strand
TGGTGCTCCAGCCCGAATAGGCGGCGACGGCTTTCGAGATACCAAATCCCAGGCCGATGCCGAGAACGCCGCCCGCAAGGCTTAGGCCCAGGGCTTCGGCTATGAACTGCAGCCGAATGTCGCGTTTGGTTGCCCCGATTGCGCGACGCAGGCCTATCTCGGTGGTTCGTTCCAGCACCGAGGCCAGCATGATATTCATGATGCCGATGCCGCCCACAAGCAGGGAGATGCTGGCGATTGCTCCCATGACGATGTTGAAGATACCCTGGGTTTTCTGATTCTGCTCGAGGAGCTTTTCGGGCACGACCAGCGAATAGTCGTCAACGAAGCGGTGCATTGTCGACATGAGGTTGCTGATCGCGGCGGCCTGCTCCTTCAGATTGGCATCAGGGGTACTCTGAACAACGACCTCGTTGAGCTCGTTTTCGAGCGTCTCCTTCTCGAATTTCTTGATCGAAGTCGTGATGGGGACGTAGATGTCGTTGTTGGGATTCTGAATCTTGACCCCTTCGAATTCCTGCTTCTCCACATTGGCATCCGCAAGAACGCCGATGACCGTCAGCCACTGGTCATTGACCTTGATGCGTTTGCCAATGACATCGCCGAATCCGAAGAGCTTCTGCTTGGCCGTGATCCCGAGAACGCAGACCTGATTCGCAGAGTCCTCATCAAAGGGCATGAAGAACGAGCCGTGCAGCAGCTTGAGGTTGTGGATTGCCGGATACGTGCTGCTGACACCCAGGACGCGACTATCGCTTCTACCCTGCTCAGAGATTACCTGAAATGTTTTGACCACTCTCTTTGCCGATATGGCCGGTTTCGGCTGCAGCACGGCCTGGAGCGCCTCGACATCCCGCAGCGAGACGCCCAGGGACTCGGTGCGGATTTGCTTGAGTTCCTCCGGCTTGAAGTCTTTCGCCTGGATAATGATGTTGCGGATGCCGAAATTTTCGATGATGCGCAGACTCTCGCGCTCGGCTCCGGCTCCGATCGATAGCATGGCTATGACGGCCCCGACGCCGAAAATCATGCCCAGCATTGTCAGGAAGGCTCTGAGTTTCCGACGGCTCAAGTTGCTGAGGGCTACGCGAACACTTTCAAACGTAAACATGACGTTGCGAATTTTCTCCCAAACTCTCTTTTGCGCCTTTGCGTTTTCGCGTTGGCTTTATGAGAAGTCCAGCGCGAGATCTACGTCTGACGGGCGTCGCGCTTGCAGCCTCGGTGAGAAATACGGGCTAATGGTCGCGGAACATGACGCGCATGCCGCCGCCGCCCGGAGCCCCGGCTTTCGAGAAGTCCGGCAGGTGCGCTTTGCGGGACTCGAAGGGATTGCGCATGGCGATAAGTTCCCTCTCCTCCACGCCGCTCAGAATGGTGGCCTGGCCGTGGGTTTCCGCACCGATCCTGACAGGCCGGGGTACGAACTTCTCCCCCTGCTTGACATAGACCAGCGTTTCGACACCTTTGGTGCTAAGCGCGCTGGCCGGAACGACATAACAGGAATCGTATTTCTCAAGAATGACATCGGCTTTGAGATACATGCCCGGCTTGATGCGCCTGAGGTCCTGGCCCGCATCGTGAATCGTGACCTCGCAGGTGAAGTACTTCAGGGGTGAATTCCTTTCCAGCGGCTGCGCCAGGGCGGTGACGGAGCGGACTACGCCGTGGAACTCTTTCTCGGGGATGGCGTCCAGGCGGATTACGACGGGCTTATCCTTGCCGAGGCTGCCGGCATCGCGTTCGAGCACGTAGATCCTTGCCTGAAGAGCGGCAAGATCGATCAACTCGACGAGTATTTGTCCTTGCCAGGACTCGTCGCCGATCTGAGGCTCGCGCATCCGGTCACGTCGGTACAACAGAAGTCCGTCCCTCGGCACCTTGAGCTCGAGGGATGCGAGCGTCTGCTTCGTGATGGCGATCTCGGTCTGGGCACGGTTCTTCTCGATGACGAGAAGCTGCTGGTCCGAGCGTGCGATGCGCTTCTGAACCTTGCCTTTGTTTGTGAGGAAACTGATCCGTTCCTTGGCAAAGCCGGCGTTGATCTTGGCTTCAATGATGTCCCACTTGGAAAAGATCGTTTCATCCTGAGGAAGCACGGTCATTGCGTATTCGTATTCCTTCTCGGCGTCCGTCTTGTCGATTCCCAGAACCTTTTCATCCGTCTGCTGATTGCCGGTAGTGATCTTGAATCGTTCCTGGTTCGCCTCCAACGTATTCTCCTGCTTCTCAAGGTTCAGTTTTGCATCCGTGCTGTCGAAGCGCACAACCGTGTCGCCCTGTTTCACGAAGCTTCCCTCTGGGATGAGCCAGGCGATCTTCAGGCTGCCGGTCCGCGTTGAAGGAGTCGGAATGGGCACGCTCTCGAGTCCGATGATTTCACCATAGGCCGGGACCTCCAGTTGAAAGGACACCTTCTGGAGAGCCTCCACCGGGATGGGATCCTCCTCGGCTGCCGCCAGGACTCGCGTGACCCGAGTCCAGATGGTGCTGCGATACATCACGAGGCCGGAGACGGCCGCGATAATCATCAGAACGGCTATGATGCGGGCCAGCCTCAGCCTCGGTTTCCTGTTGTTGGCGTCATCGTGGGCATGATAAGTCATGTAAGAAGCCTCAAACCTTCGGTTTGGATCGGATCTTCTCATTCACCTGCAGACCTGCACTGACAACCGCGGAGAGTTCATCATTCATGAGCAGTTGGACTTCACGCATTTCGTACGACTTCTTCTCCGGCCGCCAGACCTGAACGAATGACCGGCCCTGCTTTTCCAGGATGCTGGAAAGAGGGATGACGATGGCTTGCGGATAGCGGCCCACCTGGATTTGGGTTCTCATGCTCATGCCCGGCCGCAGATTCTTTGAATCGCCAAGATCAAACTGTACAAGCGCCTCGGCTATCTTCTGCGGTCTGTCATAGGTGGCCTGCTTCAGGATTGCACTCAAGTAAGTCACCTTACCTTTGAATACCTTGCCTTGGACTGCGTCGACGGTGATTTGTGCTTCCTGTCCAACCTTCACCTTTCCGACGTCGACCTCGTCAACCAGCACCTTGGCTCTGAGCGTGGAAAGATCGGGCAGTTCCATGACCGTATCCAGGATGAAGATGTTGCTCCCGATCTGTCTGGGTTCGTTGTTCCAATCCCGCTTATATATGACAACGCCGGAGACGGGCGCAGTCACCGTAAGGGAATCGATGGCGTCGAGCAGGTTATCCATGTGCCGGCGGTAGTGTTTCTCGTTGCTGAGCGAGATCTGCAAATCGAGGCGGCCGCTCTCGGTGAGAGCCTTCAGTTTGCGCTCCAGCAGTTCAACTTTCTTTCTGGCGGTGTCTCGTCTGATTTTCGTTTCGGCAATGGTGATGGCGCTTTCCAGCTCAGCCTGTCGGCTCAGCTTGTTTTCCAGCTTGTCATAATCGCTTTTCGCCTGCTCGAGTTGCAATTTCAAATCGCGGATCTGGATGTCGAAGTCGGATCGCTTCTTCTGGTACTCCTCCTGGACCCGCTGGAAGCTGGTGGTTTCGTCGCGCATCCGGCGGCTGATGTCGGAGCCGTCGAATTCCATGAGGAAATCCCCCTCAGAAACCTGCTTCCCTTCCTCGACCATGCGGGCAAGCTTGAAGCGGTGCTCGTTGCGGATCCGCGGGGGACCGATACTGACACTCTTACCCGCCTCGAGAACTCCGGGCGCGGTCACCACGAGGGGAAAATCGACGCGCAGAACCGTTAACAGGTCCTTCTCTTCGGACGCAGCCGAGGCACCAATCGAGCTGTAGAGCCAGTAGGACAGCGCTGCCAGGACCACGGCAGCCAGCGCGATATACCACTTCTTGCCGTTCATGACTTCGCCTCCGAGGCCGCCGGGATGGGAAATACCTTGTCGCCCACGCTCAGACCGGAGGTGATCTGTACCGTGCTGTTGCTGAAGGCGCCAATCTGTACCCACTGGACAGCCGCCGTATTGGGATCGCCGCCCTTAAGAACGAAGTACCGGCCAAGCCGATCGATGCCAAGATACTCGCGCGGGATCGCAGGGACATTGGAAGCAAGCGAAACGGGGACCTCCAGCCGCACGGCCATTCCCGGTTTCCAGAGATTGACCTCGACCGTTTCCGGCTGTACTACCGCCCTGAAGACCTTGTGCTGCGATGCGAATCCTTTGCGGCTGGCGACGCTGGTCAGCGACACGATTCTTCCGTGCCACGATTTCCCGGGCACGGCATCCAGGCTCATTTCACACACCATCCCGGAGGACAGGTAGCGCAGCTCCGTATCGTAAACGAATCCGACCACCTGCATGCTCGCGAGATCGGGGATGGTCATCGCCGGCATACCGGGGAAAAGGCTGTCACCTACCTGGACCTTCCTGTTGCTGGCCCAGTTATCGCCGTAGATGATGATGCCGTCCTGCGGCGCATCGATCTGCTGCAGGGCAATGTCTCCATCGATCTTTTTCAAGTCCACTTCGGCTTGGGCCTTACTCACCTCAACAAGAGCCATCTGTGCTTCGACGCTGGCTTCCAAATTAGCCAGCTTCTCCTTGGCCTTGTCACGGGCCAGAGTGGCCTTCTCCAGGTCGAGCTGATACTTCTGGTATTGATTTGCAGGCTGGAGTTCCTTGGGGATTTTGCCGTAGAGTTCGGCCACCTTCAGATTCCCCAAGGCATCCTCAAGCGCAGCAAGCAAGTCCGAGCGCTGCACCTCCAGGTCCGCTTTGGTTTTCTCGATCTTCAGTTTGGCTTCATCCAACACCCTCTCTGCCTCAGCCTTTTGGCTCAGGAGGGTCGAGGCATCAAACTCGAGTATGCGCTCACCCTGCTTGACGGAACTTCCCTCGAGCGCGAGGAAAGTCACACTGCTTCCAAATCCTGAGCGGATGTTGGGCACCAGAATGTCCCGGGTGCGCGCGGCCTTGAGCTCTCCGGTGACGAGAATGGTGTGCGGAATATCGGTCGACTTGACAGTGTAAGCTTCGGGCGCTTGCTCGCCTCTCGTCGAATTCGCCTCCGCCGGCGCCTGTTGCTTGCCGCCCGCCGATCCCGGGCTCTGCGATAACAGCCAGACAGTGCCAAGAGTGCATGCCGCAGCGAGGGTGAGGCACGCACTCAACAGCCAGGCGACCCGGCGCGAAGATGGTTTTTGGATCAATGGCGCCATGATTGCGCGCTCCTCCTGGTCCTTATGGTTTTGCTCCCGGTCTACCCGGGGTCGTCGTAAAAATCTGGAAATTCGCAGGCCCCTCGGGTTTCTGGTTTTTCAACCAGGACTGCCAACCTGCTTCGACGGCGTCGAAGTCGGAGCCGAGCATGTCGGGACGTAAAATGACCTCACGGACGTTCTTGTTCTCGAGACTCGCCTGGACCACGGCTTTGCACTTCTCAACTCCCAGCTTTTCCATAATGTAGGCAAAGAACGACGAGGATTCGGCATCGAAGAGCATGCGATCCTGCACGTCCTTCGGCAGGTTCGTCATCCCACCCTGACGCAGTCCACCGGAATTGCCGTGATCTCCGGATCTCGCGCTGGGGGACCCTCCCGCAGAAGCTCCTCCGGGATCGCCACCAGGGCCGCCGATGCGCATTTGTGCAACGCCCCCACCCGCACCTGGCGGCGGAGATCCCGACGGATTCGCGCCGCCGCCCGAAAAAAGCCGGAGTTGACCGCCACCGCCACCTGGGACTCCATCGATGGTCGGAGCCACAAAGGGCCGGGACATGGAAATGATATCCTCGAGCGGGAATGCATCTTCAATACGCTCCTGGAGGAACCTCAGGGTCGATCCGCCGGTTCCTGCGGCATAGGATAAAATGCCCACATCGATCCAATCAGCAAGCGGGCTCTTGGCCATGTCATCCAGCCTTGATGAACGGAATGGCGTGTCCGGCGCCAGAGTGGTAACCAGAATCGCGTTACCGACCTTCTGGGCCGCGGACGCGGCAAGTCGCGTCATCGAAGCTGCCCGCATTTCCGGAGACGGGCTCTTGATCCGTTCC
>DASQID010000452.1:0-23909 GCA_035631775.1 Acidobacteriota bacterium | reverse complement strand
ATCGTAACTTTCGATCTTACCTCGCGCCAGTGCGCGGAAGTAACGCAGCTGAAACCAGGTGACACACAATGATCGGGAACCTTCAGAAGTGAGCTAGGAGGTAAGCGATGGCCGAAAACGACGCGAGTCAAAATGATTCCGCCGACCTGCGCAAGCGGGCGGAGGAGCGCTTGCAGAAAAAATCCGCCGACCTGGGCGCCCCCGCGCGGCAGGAGTCCTGGCTTCTGCTCCACGAATTGCAGGTGCACCAAATCGAACTTGAGATGCAAAACGAGGAGCTGCGCCGGACGCAGATAGAACTGGAAGCGTCGCGCGCCATGTATTTCGACCTGTACGATCTGGCCCCCGTCGGTTACATGACCCTCAGCGAGCAGGGGCTGATCCTGGAGGCGAATCTCACTACCGCCAACCTGCTGGGCGTGGATAGAAGCCAGCTGGTCAAGCAACCGGTAACCCGTTTTATCGTCCGCGAGGATGAGGACGTCTACTACCTGCACCGCAAGCATCTCTTTGAAACGGGCGCGCGACAGGTGTGCGAGATCAGATTTCGGCGCAAGGACGGCTCCCGATTCTGGACACGGCTGGAGGCGACCATGGTGCAGGACGGCGAAAGCAAGGCGCCAGCGTGCCGGGTCGCAGTGAGCGACATTACCGAGTACAAACGCCTGGAGCAGGAGCGGCAGGCAATGGAAGCTCACCTGCGGCACCAGCAGAAGCTCGAGTCCATCGGGAGGCTTGCCGGCGGCGTGGCGCACGAAATCAACAACCCCCTCACCGGAATCATGGGCTATGCGCAGTTGATTGCGGCCAGGATAGACAAGACCAGCCCATTGGTAGGATACGCTTCGGAGATCATCCGCCAAACCGAACGCGTGGCAACCATCGTGCGCAACCTGCTTACCTTCGCCCGGCACGAGACGCAGTCTCATAGCCCGGCAGACATCCACGAGATTATCGGTGCTACGTTGGCCCTGATTCAGACGGCGATGCCGCGCGACCAGATCACTCTGGAGTTGGACATTCCCCAGAACATGCCGAGGATCAAGTGCCGCAGTCAGCAGATTCAGCAGGTGCTGATGAACCTTCTCTCGAACGCCCGCGACGCGTTGGACGAGAAGTATCCGGAGTGCAATCCGGACAAAATCATCCGGGTAACGGCGCAGGTGTTCGAAAAGGCCGAACAAGCGTGGATCCGGACGACGGTGGAGGATCATGGAACAGGGATTTCACTGGAAATACAGGAGAAGATGTTTGATCCGTTCTTCACAACCAAAGAGCCGGGCAAGGGCACGGGGCTGGGGCTGGCAATCAGCCATGGGATTGTGGAGGAGCATGGCGGCGAGTTGTATTGCGAAAGCGAGCCGGGGCAGTGGACGAGGTTTCACCTGGATCTGCCCGTGGACAAGGGATAGCGTCGTGACAGAGATCAGGACTTAAGAATCGGGCCCCGTGACAGGCCACTGCGTCGCGCCGGATCGCGGCATAGACGGTAGGTGTTTTTCTGAGCTGGCGGCGCCCTCCGATCGTGCCGAGTGTAGGAAGTGTGGCAGATTCCAAATCTTTCGGCTCATCCTGCGTTCTTTGTCCTGGCAGAGAGACCAAAAAGGCTGGCAACTTTTTCTTCGGGGTTCTTAGTGATCCTGTTTCTGTTTGTGCGGATCAAGGATTTGGATTTTGTTCAGGTGGCGCATGTGCCAATAGAGAAGAATTCCCGACCCGAGAATCCGTAGCGATCCAGTAACGATGAACATCTCGCGGACTGCCTGGATGCCAACACCGAAGATGGAAACCGTCGCAAAAGCGAAAAGCAAGCCAACCCCGCCTTGGACCGGTATGTGGTGCATTGAGATGCCGCGGTGGTATGTAGCTGCACCGGTCATTGTTCACGTGAATTCGTCCTTTCCAGAGTTCCAACGCATTTTGTGGATTCTTTTCGGACTCGCCCCAGCGCTGCGCGTCTCCCGAATGAAGTGCACTCCCAGCTCTCAGAGGAGAGTCCTATCGCCGCACACTCTGTCCACAGAGCCGGGGCGAGAAACTCCTGCCGAAAAAGTGGATCCCTCACACATCTGCACGGTCATTCAGATTGGGGACTAAGCTGGGCTCGTCTTGAGTTCAGGTTGCCCTGCGTCGGCGAGGCATGTCGGTGGGTAGGAATGCTGGATGTCTCGGGCTGCGCATAGGTCCTGTCGGTACTCGAAAGGAATAACCGCATCGTGGCTGCGTGCAGGCAGCCTACCGGATCCAGCTTGTACCGGTCAATTTCGCAGGCTGATGGGATGGAAGACGAGGCTCTGTTACCCAGCTTAGTGAAGGTCGGGCTTTTATGTCTTGTCGCAGAGCGACACATTGGAGAGCCGCTTGCGCGTCGGAATTCCTTTTGCTCCCAGAATGGGAGCGCAGTATACTCAGTTATGCGGATCACTGCTCGCCGGACGCTGAGGGAGTTCTGGGAGCGCCATCCAGAGACAGAGCAGACTCTTCGCGCCTGGTACCATGACGCGCAGGGAGCGATTTGGAAGTCGCCGGCAGACGTCAAACGTAAGTATGCCAATGCCAGCATTCTTGGCCAAAACCGGGTTGTGTTTAACATCAAGGGCAATCGGTGCCGGCTGGTGGCGGCAATCAATTATGCTTATCAGATCTGTTACATACGATTCGTGGGGACTCACGAAGAGTATGACCGGATCAATGCGGAGCACAGGTGTAAGATTCGATGAGAATTCGACCGATTAAGACCGATGCAGACCACCGAATGGCCTTGGCTGAGATCGAGCGTTTGATGGACGCAGCGCCGGGAACACCGGCCGGGGACCGGCTCGAGGTGCTGGCCACGCTGGTCGAGCATTACGAAACGGTGCACGAACCGATTCAGCCACCGGACCCTATCGAAGCGCTGATCTACCATATGGAAAGCCGCGGTTTGGTGCGGCGGGATCTAGAGCCGTACCTAGGCAGCCGTGCCCGAGTTGCTGAGGTGCTTAATCGGAAGCGACCGCTTTCGATCGAAATGATTCGCAAGCTCCACGCCGGACTTGGCATCTCGGCTGAAGTCCTGATTCGTCCATATGTCGTCAAAGGCTCAGCCGCCTGAGCATCGAGTGACAGCGCCTTCAAGGTATTGCAGGTGTAGCCCGAACCCTGTTTGGTCCAAGAATTCAGCCGAAGCGCAAAGGCTCCAGGGAGTGCTGGTCCAAGGAGTCATTCAGCTGGATTCTCGGTCGAACTTGCCTGTATTGATATTTCGGCGGGGAAGTCGCGGTGGCAAGACGGCGCCCCTGGTCGTCGCTGAGCAGGATGCGTTTCTTGCTGAGCATCTCTTTCAGCACTTGATCCAGCCGGCCAGGATTAGAAGCAACAACTGCCAGGGTTGCAGAACGAACTTGGGGTGAGCGGCACAGGATCGGGACTCTGACTTGAGCCGCGGCCTTCAGCTGAGCGGTCAATCCCACGCACCCTACGAGCTCGGAAGTGCCTCCGACTTGTAAAGGAGCGTCGGGCAATGACGCTGCTGTCAGAATCCGAAGAACAGTCTGGACCCCAAAACAACTTGTGTTCCGTGCACGCGACGGCCTCCTGACCCGACCACGAGCTGAAAATCGCGACAGGTATTCGTTGTTGAGTGCCGGGTGCGGAATGCAGGAAAATCAGCGAATGATGCCCCAGGAGCGGCATCGACGGTTGGTCTCCAAGGATCGCGACGTCATCCGGACCACGGAGCAGGGAGTCGGGAACGCACGTGATTCTCTTCGTTGATGCGACACCTGTACTTTGGTTGCCTCGAGCATTCGCGACCTCGCGATCAATTTTCTGCGGATGTCAGCCACGGGGCGGTGGCTCTTCAGTTGGTGGAGGATAGGGATCGTCCTCGGCCGCGGTGCAGCACCTCATAATAGATCGAATGAGGGCGGATTGCGCGCGAGACGTGGTAGGCAGCCAGGCAGGCCAGCATCAATGCCGGCTCGAGCTGATACTCAAGGGGCATTTCGAACACGATCAAAAATGACATCAGCGGTGGGTGCGTGGTGGCGGCAAGAAAGGCACCCATGCCGATCACGACGTACACGGTCGGGCCAAAGCGCGTGCGCTGCGCTGCCCGTGAGTTGGCCCAACAGGGCGCCGACGAAGATGGTTGGCGTGAACACGCCGCCCACAGCAGCAGACAGCGGTCGTCGCCATGGCAGCCTGCGACTTGCGCGGCGGCCGCGGGGCGCGGCTTGAGGGGAGCGCCCAATACTTTGGCTTCATAGGTTTTCGGCACCATGGTCCCAAACTCCGATCTCATAACTACTAAAAGTATACGACAGCCGGATGCAACGAGCGAAATCTTATCTGTCCAAGCTTATGCAGGGCCCGCGCCTAATTGAGGAGGCACGATGCAGCAAAACGGTGAGCAAATCAGGACTGACATTGCCGACGAACAGGCCGTGTCTCCTGCAAAAGGGAAAAAGCGCATCTGGCTTTTTGTGGGATTGGGTACCGCCCTTCTGGCCGTCGCTACTGCAATTCTGCTTATGGCGGTCTGGCGGCACAAAGTTCGCCCTGGTCCGACTGAGGCCGATCAGGAGCAGCAGAAATATGATGCGGGCCAAAAGGAACAGGAACGACAAAAGGCCGCGTGATGCCGGGACACTACCTTCTTCGAACAGGTGTAAGAAGATGACAACGTCTACTTGAGCTCACGATTCGATTTCTAAAAGAGAACATGACAAGTGCGACACAGAGGATGGCCGCGAGAAGGCTCGATCAATGCTGAGATTGCTCGTATGTCCGATCTCGTTCATTGGACAAAAGAAAGCGATTCGATTGTGACCTTCTAGTATGATTGGCCAGCCTTGGGGGATCGACCCATGAATGTCTATGATGCCGTCGGCCACAGCTATATAGATTCCTTCGTTCATGGAACTACCCGGAAGACTCTGTCGGTCATCGAGCCGGCATGTGAAAAATACTGCCTGGCGCGCATTCGCCAGGATTGGCCGTTGCTGCCTCTTGGCTGTGAGACCCATTATGCTAAGTACAATCCTATGCCGCAAGCACTACAACGAACCCTCCGTATTCACGGCGGACAACCTCTTGCGCGAGGCCAGGCGCCAGAAAGGGCTGGCGCAGGCGATCGTTCCGTCCATCTGCATCCTCGACCCAGACGGCGATCTTGGCCGGCTGCTGCTCGACACGGGCCGTGCTCGAATCTCACGGGATTGGGCGTGCTACCACACCGAGTTGCTGGAATTTGAAGATGCAGGTCTGAACTTTGGTTTGGTGCGGTGCGCCGTGGGCGCGTCGTTCGCGGTGCTCGTGGCCGAAGAATTGTTCGCCGCGGGTTGCCGCCTGCTCATCAGTGTAACTTCGGCGGGGCAGATCACAGACCAGTTCGGGCCGCCTCCTTACTTCGTGCTGATCGAACAAGCATGGCGCGACGAAGGCACGAGTTACCACTACCTGCCGCCGTCGGAACGCGCTGCCATCCGGCCCGACTTGCTCCAGGCGCTGCGCGACGCTTTCACCGGGGCGGTGGTCCGCGTTTACACCGGTACGGTCTGGACAACCGACGCGCCCTTCCGCGAGACGGCATCGGCCATCTGCTTCTACCGCGAGCAACGCGTCGCGGGCGTCGAGATGGAAGCTGCCGCACTTTATGCCTTCGCCGAGGTCCGGGCCAAGCCGATCGTGTGCATCGCCCATGTCACCAACCAGATGGCGGTCATCGAAGGCGATTTCGAGAAAGGCCGTGACAACGGTAGCCACGACGCTTTGGAGGTGATTCGATTGACCGCTCAGGCTTGGCTCGCAGCAAACCACAGCCCGCGCAACTACCAGTCCAAGGATGACCTGGAAAGTTCGAGCAAGCGGCATGCCCGATGAACTGACGTGGGCCGTTTTCCTAGATTTCCCAGCTTTTATCCTCACCCATGTGGGTATGATTGATCCCCACAATGCATTGAAGTTGAGTCGCAGAAGGCCGGGCAAGAGTCTGGGGGTTGTGGTAAGTGTTCCTTTTATTCTGGAGGAAGGATATGTGCAGTTCGTTGTTGTTTTGGATAAGGAATCGCGGATTCATTCTTGCTTTGGGCATTCTGGGAGTCATTCTTCAAGCGGGAGCTTTCAGTCGACAGGCATCAAAGGAGTCGGGCACCCTAGCCGCTGATCCATGGGGACCAGATCGGCTGATCCAACCCGAGGAATTATCAAGGATTCTTCCCAACCTGGCGACCGGAAAGCCATTATTGCTTCACGTCGGGATTCCTTACCTTTACCGCAACGCTCACATTGGGGGATCGAGATTTGTGGGACCGGCTTATATCCCTGAAGGAATCCAAAAGCTGAAGGACGAAGTTCGAAGACTTCCATTGGACACCGAGATCATTCTCTACTGCGGGTGCTGTCCCTGGAACGATTGCCCGAACACGCGCCCCGCATTTCGGACTCTGTCGGAACTGGGTTTCAAAAACGTCAGAGTTCTGTACCTTCCCCACAACCTGCAACAGGATTGGATACAGAAGGGATTTCCCATCGAAAAGCGTGCGGGCGTCGCGAACCAGAAGAAGGATTGATTCGTTCCCGCCCCCGGTCCTCCAATTATGGATACAACTGGAGGGAGGGCTTCACGCTGTGGTGGTTTTATTCTGTGGGAGTTAAATTTTCAACAGTGCAAGGATACGAAATCCGACGATAGTTGGGGCGACCCTGATGGGTTACGGTCTCGCGGAGCGTGCTAAGGTCGGGCAAGGGTGGCAGCCATTTCGCGGGTGCAGGTCGGAGGAATCTGAATTTCCATGATGTCTATTTCGGGTGGTTCCTCGCGCTCCCGATGGCTGGGCCGCGCGCTTCGACTTGAGTGGTTGACCGTCGGCTGGAATATCGTCGAGGGCGGCGTCGGAATAGCCGCTGCTCTGGCGGCGGGCAGCACGGTCCTTCTCGGATTCGGAATCGACAGCTTCGTCGAAAGCATCTCCGGCTCTATCATGATTTGGCGACTCATGATTGAGGGGGGAGGCGCACATCTCGCCAGGGTAGAGCGCGTCGAAAACCTTGCTCGCAGGCTCATTGCGGCCTCTCTTCTGATTCTCGCGATCTACATCGGAATTGACGCTGGGTTAACTCTCTGGAGACAAGAGCGTCCACGGCCGACATTCGTTGGCATTGCCCTCACCCTCATCTCGATCGGTGTCATGATATGGTTGGGACGCGCAAAGCGCCGAGCCGCCATCGCGCTGCAAAGTCGCGCCCTTGAATCCGACGTCGTCCAGACTACTGCCTGCTGGTGGCTATCGATAATCACGCTGACTGGCATTGGATTGAACGCAATCTTCGGTTGGTGGTGGGCGGATCCCCTGGGAGCCTTCGGCTTGAGCTTCTTTCTCGTCCGGGAGGCGCGCGAATCCTGGTCCGGAGATGAGTGTGCCTGCTGAGCGGGTTTGGTCACCGAAACAGATTTCGAAGTCACACATCCCGCATCGAACTCTGGCTCTGCTGCTTTTCTTAGACTCTTCAAAAGGCTATGGGAGTACGAGCCAGCCGGGCGCCGAGTATCTTCCTCCACACCGAGGTGTCAGGGCATCATTAGCAACGACGCACACAGACGAGAAATGAACAGGTATCTATGGGGATTGCCCGTATTCCTGTTCAGCATGGTCGCACTGTCTGTTTATCTCATTGTGCGCAAGCCACTGCCGAGAGTGCCCAAAGTGCACATCGAATCGCTAACTGCCATGAAATTGGCAACGCCAATGCCGCGCCGCAAGAATCAGACTCAGGCATTTAATACACCGATATTGTTTTCCCCCCAACTCACCGGCTGCGCCAGTCCAAACCAGTGACGAGTCCGATTGCAGACCGAGCAGACGGACAGCATCACCGGCACTTCGATGAGGACCCCCACCACCGTTGCCAATGCTGCGCCCGAGCCGGGCCCGAAGAGTGCGATGGCCGTCGCGACCGCAAGTTCAAAAAAGTTGCTCGCTGCAATTAGTGCACCTGGCGCAGCTACCGAATAGGGAACCTTGAATAGGCGCATCAGTCCGTATGTCAACGAGGAATTGAAGTAAACCTGCAGGAGAATCGGCACCGCAATGAGGAGGACATGCAGGTATTTCTGGGTGATGTTGTCGGCCTGGAACCCGAAGATCAGTACCAGAGTCGCGTGTGACCGGTCGGCGCGGTGTCGAAAATGACGTGGTCGAAGGCGGCGGTTGCGCTTGGATCACCAAGAAGCTTGGTGAATTCGTCGAATGCCGCAATCTCGACCGCGCAAACGCCCGACAGCTGCTCCTCCATGCTGGCGATGGCTGCCGCCGGCAGGATGCCCCGATATGGATCCACGATACGATTGCGGTAGGCGCGGGCCGCGGCCACGGGATCGATGTTAAGGGCAGACAGGTTGGGGACTCCGACGAGAGGCGTGGGCTGGGAAGCCAACCGGGTTTCTAGGACCTCGTCGAGGTTGGACGCCGGGTCCGTGCTTACCAATAGAACCCGGCTGCCACGATCCGCCAGCCCTACTGCGGCCGCGCACGCCAGAGACGTTTTCAATATTGCAGGCATCGTCATGCGTCAACTTACCCGGTTCATGGTTAAATGGCATGAAGATCACTAGTGAGCGTTTAGATAACTGGTGGCCATCTCCTTAGTAAGCATCTGCTAATTAACCACTTATAGTGTCATTGCTAGAGATCCTGAAGGTTGGATGCTTATTTGCATATTCCTCTAAGCAAATGAATGGAGGGTTTCATGCTTCCCAATCGATTGGATGAGGTACTCAAGGCTGCGGCAGATCCCACGCGTCTTCGCCTGCTTAATCTGCTTCGCCTCGGCAGCATCTGCGTGTGCGACCTTCAGGCGGTGCTGCGCGTTTCGCAGCCATCGGTTTCCCGCCACCTGGCCGCCTTACGCCATGCCGGGCTGGTCAGAGACGTTCGAAAGGGCATGCGGATCGTGTATTCCCTCATTCCGGCACTGACCACCGAGGCTGACGCACTACATAATCTTCTGGACCGCTGCTGCCCGGAGGACGCCCTGATGCGAGCCGATACTATCCGGTTCCGTGAGGCTGTGGCCGCCGGCACTTGCCGGTTAGAAAGGCCCGACAACGAGGATTCCGCTCCCGGAGCGCAACTGGAAGGAAGCCCGGCCTGAGATTTTGCCGGACTTTAAGACACAGGTGCCGAGCATGCTGGAAGTAACGGTTGACAAGTTTATTTTCCGAATTCCCGAAAACCTATTATTCAGCGACTCAAGTATCTGGGTCTCTGTGGAGGGATCGTACGCGCGCATGGGGCTCTCCGATTTTGCCCAACAGGTGAAAGGAGACATTGCCTTCGCCAATGTCGAACCGGCCGGCACAATCCTCCATGTCGGAGACGAATTCGGGAGCATCGAAACGGTCAAAGTGAATGTGGGCCTGCCCTCCCCAGTAAAGGGAAGAATTTTAGAAGTTAATCCACAACTCCAGGATGCTCCGGAAGCCATCAACCAGGATCCATACGGTAAAGGATGGATGTTGGTGATGGAACTTCTCGACTGGGAGAATGACAAAGCTGGTCTGCTGGATGCGCCGCACTACCTGGCAAGGGTGAAGGAGCAGGCCGAAGCGGAGTTGAAAAAATGAAACGTAAGGCTCTGATCGTACCCTGCAGCGGCATTGGCAAGACCTACGGCACCGTCGCGCGTGAGGGCGCCCACATAGTTACGGAGGATCTGTGCCCGCGAACCTCCAAACTCGTGCCTCTCGCACACATCGTTCTTGAAGACCGAGAGGTTAAAGAAACCCTGGCCAAATCCCCTGCCATTGCGATCGATGGCTGCAAGCTTTCCTGCGCCGCCAAGGTGATCGCCGAGTCTGGCGGAACCGTGGCGCATGCCCTCCAGGTATTGGATGTGTATCGCAGGCACCGTGAGTTGAAGCCAACGGGTATAGCGACACTCAACAATGCAGGGCAGAAGCTCGCAGAGATGTTGGCCAAGGAAGTGTCCAGCCTCGTGGATGCAATCGAGATGGAGAATTCCAATGTCTGAACTGCCCAAGCGGAAGGTCGGGCTCGTTTCGTGTTCCGGCGAAGAAATCGCCGAGGGAACAGTCACCCGGCTGGCAACTCTCAAGGTTCTGGAGTCCTTGCGCCCGGACGACACGGTCACCATCTGCCTGCCGCTCTTCCTTGCAGGTGGAGAAGGGGATCGTGCCTTCGCACGCTATTATCCGACGATTGCGATCGACGGATGCGAAAAGCGCTGTGCCGCCCGAGGCACGGAAATATACAGCTCTAAACCGGCCGCCGGCATCGTGGTGAGCGAGCTGCGCCGCGCCGCAGCAGGCGAACTCGGAACAGCGAGACGCCTGAACGGTGTGGGCATGGAGGCCGTGAACGCGGTCGCAGAGGCAATTGTCCGGCAGGTGGATCGGCTCATCGATATCCCCTGGGACAAGAGGACCGGGCTGACTGCAGATTCCCCTGCGCGGGTCCAGGAAAAGGCGGTCCCCACCTGCTCCTGCGGCTCCGGAATTCCCGTTCAAGTCCTGAAGATTGGCGCGCGCAACGTCGAGGTCCTTGCGCTGCCATTGATCCTCGACAATTTCCGCCAGGATGCAAAGCCCGTGACCGACGCGACTGCGGCGGAGCTCCTCGAGACCGTGCGCCTCTATAACCGGATCCCCGAGTGCGAAGACGCGGCCTGGAAGCAGGCGCTCGGCCAAGAATATGCCTCCTACTGCGCGGAGGGCACTTGATGTCTCGAACGGCCACATATCACACCACGGTCCAGTGGAAGGGAGAGCATTGGGGCCACATTCGGATGGGAAACGGGCCCGAGATGGACTTCTCCGCTCCCCCCGACGCGCAGGGCCATGCCGGGGTTCTCACTCCTGAAGACGCTTTTGTTGCTGCCGTCAACACGTGCGTCATGATGATGTTCATCTGGGCGACGGAGCGATTCAAGCTGGACCTCATGTCCTATGAATGCGACACGGAGGGAACCAAACTGATCGAG
Organism: Acidobacteriota bacterium; assembly: GCA_035631775.1. Classification (GTDB taxonomy): domain Bacteria; phylum Acidobacteriota; class UBA6911; order UBA6911; family UBA6911; genus DASQID01. The sequence goes on along the minus strand of DASQID010000452.1, from coordinate 12,926 downwards.
CTTGACCGGACGGAGACCTTCACGCATGTCGTGCTGCGGCCCTGGATTGTCGTGCGCGCGAGTGCAACAGAGCTCGAAAGCACACGGAAACGTGTGCAACGGGCGCTGGAAAGCGCCGTGAAATACAGCCTGGTTGCAAACTCGATCAAGTCGGAGATCGTCATCGAACCCAATATTGAGATCATTCTTTAGATCAGCGAACCCGAGGGGGAAGATGTTCCCGCCGGTGATCAGGCACCCCGACAATGTCACGATTGCCGGCAAGGTTCTCAGCTATCACGTTGAACACTCCGGCGTGGTGGCAACGGACCGCTTGGTCACGGTGGACGAGAAGGCGTGGCGTCATTGCGCCATCTGCGAAGATCACAAACTCATCAGCGCCATGAGAATTCTGTCGGTTTCTGTCACAACTTCCCTGACGATTGCCCATTTTCGGCAGGTCCGCAATCGACGATCGGATCGGGCGTTTTGGCAATGAAAGAACTAAAGGCTGATCTTTGCCTGGGCGTACCCAGAACACCAAGAACGTCTCCCCCTTCAAATGTCATGTACGGGTCAGGATTACTGAAGACCTTCTCTCGCCGGATGAGGTTAACCACCGATGCGCCGGTTCTCATGCGAATGTCGGCCTGGGCGGCACTCAGCCCGACTAATTTGGAGTCCGACGATACAGTAAACCATTCAATCTCAAGAGACTTCAGCGCGCTTCGTAATCGCTCGATCAGCCGTGTATCGGTTCGCTGCGTCTGAATGGGCTGATACATCTCCCTTCGGACCGAATCGGTGAGAAGCTGAACCTGTACGGCTGGGACATCCAGGTGTGTGAGGGCCTGTCTCACGATCTCGAGGCCCGCCTCTGATTCGGGCTGCACCACTTCATAGACTTCCATGGCGCGCAGCGCTTCTATTTGGGTGAGGTATTGGGCGCGGGCCACGACGTGAAGCGGGGGATTGAGGGTTCGCGCGCGCCGGACAATGAGTTCCACATCCGAAGCTGCCGGAACCGTAATGAGCAGCAGGCGGGCTTCGTGAATGCCAGCGGCCTCGAGCACGACAGGACTTCCGGCGTCGCCATAGACGACCGTAATGGCTGCCTCCCTGGCCCGGTCCACGGCATAATGGTCCAGTTCAATAACCGCGCAAGGGAATCCGAGCTTTGTAAGCACATCTGCTGTGAAGCTGCCCACCCGTCCGTATCCCGCGATGATGATGTGCTGGCGAAAGCCTCCCTCAGAGGTCTGAATCGTTTCAGGCCACGGCTTCCCATGGCGTTCAAACCACCTTGCGATGGGCTCGGCCGAGCGGATCGCGAAAGGAGTCGCAATCATGGTCAGAAAGGCTACGGCAAGGACGATGGAGAACAGGTCGTGGCTGATAGCCTGCTTCGAGACGCCTACCCTGGCGAGCACAAACGCGAATTCGCCTACCTGGAACATGGCGAGACCGAGGGTCAGGGGTGTGCCGTTTCCATATCCAAAAATGCGCGTGACTGCGGCGAAGATCGTGACCTTTAACAGGAACACCACTCCGGCTGCGGAAAGCACAGTCGCAATATTCCCAACCAGAAATTTGAGGTCGAGTAACATTCCGAGCGAAACGAAAAACAACATCCCGAAGACATCGCGGAGCGGCACGATCTCAGAAAGTGCCTGATGACTGTATTCGGATTCGCTGAGCACCATGCCTGCAACAAAAGCGCCGAACGCAAACGAGAGGCCGAAGAGGTAGGACGCGTAGCCGATGCCTACGCCGAGCGCCACCAACGCGATGATGAAAAGCTCCCGCGATCCCCATCTTGCGATCCGCTCCAGAAGCGCCGGGATCAGCCGGGTGCCCCCGTAAATCATGAAGGCAAGAAACACGGCGGCTCGCAGGATTGCAATCGCCAGCGCCGCAGCACCCCGCTCAAGATCTCGCAGTTCGGGCAGTACGATGATCATGGGGACGACTGCCAGATCCTGCACGATCAGCATGCCGACCATGATGCGGGAGGTAAGCGATCCCAGGGCCCCCCGGTGCCCAAGAGTCTTGAGAATTACCATCGTGCTGGAGAGTGAAATCAGCGCTCCAAACCACAGGGACTGATAGGAGGGCCACCCGAGCAGCCTCCCAGCGGCCCAACCTCCGATTATTGTGAGAAGTATTTGAACCGGCGTGCCTCCGAGGGCTATCTTTCGGACCGGCCGGAGCCTCTTTAGCGAAAATTCGATACCGAGCGCAAACAGGAGGAGCGCGACCCCGATCTCGGCGAGCAGCTCGATGTCGTGGACCTGGGTCACCGTGACCCCTCCCGTATGCGGCCCCACGAGTATACCTGCGAGCATGTATCCAACTATGAGCGGCTGCTTGAGGCGCTGGGCGATGAAGCCACCTATTAGTGCGGCTACGACAATAATGGCAAAATCAGTAGCGATCCCCATTCTTGTCCCTTCCGAGCCTCCGCCAGCACCTACAACTACTATTCCCTAGACACATAGGAATCGACCGTAGGCAGTGTTTTGACTCTGATGCACCGATGCTCATCACTCCCACCCAGCCAAGACCGCTCTCGAAACTGGACCTGACTGGGTGGGAGCTCTCGCGCTACGAGCGTTCTTGTGAATCCGCCGGACTGCCTTGCCGTTTTTCCCGGCGCGACTTACGTCCAAGCCAAACAAGAGCTACCGCGCTGATTATGACGAAAACAAATACAATGATCTTATCTAAACCCATCTCATCTCCATGCATCTTTGTATAGGTTCTGGTTGACCTGCAGATTGTGGATCCGACCGAAAGCCAACTCTCCGGTCTCGATGGCAGAGCTATAGCAAAGACGGCGGAGCGCGGTCTCTTAGGTGGGAAACGCATGTGATGGATGGAAGATCCGCACCGACCCTTAACTCCAGCCAAAAATCGACCGACTGCCGGATGAATAAGTCAAGCGCAGAGCCGACCAAATATCCGGGTTGTCTTGCATAGGCCGATTGAGCCAAGTGCTGGGTCCTGGTTATTGTGATGCTGGTGGGTGAATAAGCCTCGGTGGTGGTTATACGTGCGGATTGCGGCTCCAATGAAATGCTGGAGCCAAACTGCGGAACCCGAGCAAGGGTTGTGGCAAGGCACAGCATCAGTAGGTAGCAACCTGGCCACAGAAATTGCCAGCTGGATCTGTGCGTGTGCATTGCTTTCATCATTTGTCATTGTAACAGCAGCAATGGCGCGCGACAAATTCGCGGCTTGCTCCACAGATGCTCAGTCTAGCGCCCAGGCGAGATCCGACAAGATTACACGCCTCAAGGTGGACCCGTGCCACATCTGGTACACCGCCGGCGAGCTCTATCAAGGTACGGTGGGCAAAGTCATGGGCAAAGGCGCGGGCGTATTTAATGCTTTCTTCCCGCCATCCCTATTGGTACTGGGATAGGAAATTCCCGTCGTAGTGAGAATAATTTCGATTGCGGAAGCATTCGATGCGATGCGATCCACTTGTTCTTACAAATCTTCAATTGGTCTCGAGGATTCCGTGAAACTGCTCCTGTCGGAGGCAGGAAAAGGTTACGATCCCAAATTGGTGGAACTCTTCGTCAAGCACGTAGGGGAGCTTGATGCTGCGGCTAGCCATGCCTGCCTAATCTGACTTTCGTGTGCGCCCCAAAAGCCAGCGTCAGTCCACGAGGGGTGAATCGCATCAAGGGGCACTGGTACCGGTCAAGCCACAAAATCCTGGCTGATTGCGGACACAGGCGACTCCGAATAGAATAGTCACCAAATTCCGGAGGTGGAGACCGTGGGCGACCAGGTCAGAACGATACGAGTCGGCTGCTACAGCAAAGTGGAGTTGCCGGTGCAGGGAGACCTGGCATGCAGTTTCGAACTCTCCGGGGCTGCGGGATCACACAGGCATGGCGGTGCTTACGATTTTGTTGTATTGGACATTCAGGCATTTCAAAATCTCGGCGATCTCAAGAATACCTACATCACTCTGGCTCTCCCCGCAGTCATCATAGTGGATACGGTTGAACAGGAGACAAGCATCCTCGCGTGGCTGGAGACAGGCGATGAGATTTGCAGACGCGATGCTGTTGCGGAGCAATTAGTCCTGCGAATACGCGTAGACTCCGTCACACGAAATCGGTGCCTTCGGCAAACTCCGATCCACTGACGGGTGTCGCTAATCGGCGTGGATTTGAGGAGTATGCCAATACACAGCTTGCGAAGAGTAACGCAGGAGAGCCTCTTTCCCTGGTCGTTTTGGACATCGACAGCTTTAAGACAATAAATGATGAGATCGGTGAAGCGGGAGGCGATCAACTCCTGCGAGACGTCGGGCAGCTTCTGAACCGTTACGCCTTGGGAGCCGGCTTCGTCGCCCGGTTCGGAGGCGACGAATTCGAAATCCTGATGCGCTGCAGCCTTGGACAGGCCAGTGCTTTTGCCGAGTTTCTCAGGGACCAGATCTCGAGCCACGAGTTCATATTTGGAGCGGAATCAATCCACATCACAGCCAGTTTGATGAAGTGATAGAGTCGCAGGAAATGGAAGGCAATGTTGTACCACGGCCTGTCCGTTTTCTGCCATGGCAACGGCAAACTTGATCATGTCCTGATTCACGCGCAGCGCGATATCGCCGCCTGCAGTATCACGGTGGGAGAAGTGACCATACTCGTGGGCGAGAACGGCGCGAAACGCGGATTGCGGGAATCCATTGATCAGTCCCGCGCCCAGCAGCAGAACGCGTTGGGCGCGATCCTGTGCGCGCTCGCGCCGTGAGCCTCGCTCGTACACCGCCATCTCGGTCCCCGGTGTAACGCGGATTTCGTCGATCGGGCGCGTCCCGATCCCGGCCGCCACCGCTTCGGCATTCCTCCAAAGCGCGGCCGCCTCCTCGCGCCTGAGACTGCGGCCGGGGTCAGCGGAGTGGGTCTTGATGAACAGCGATTGAACCATCTTGAAAACGGTGATGATGGCGCCAAGGCCGAGTACGACTACCAGTTTGACTGGGACTCGTCCCAGCAGCAGGAAACCGTAAATGATCGAACCTGCTACGGCAATTACGAGGAACATCACCACCGGGAGTGAGATGTAATAGTAAGCGCCTGCCACCCGGATCAGCCAAATGAGACCTCAGCCAGTTTGAGAGATGGCAAGACTCTGGCGCAGTTCTCCCAGTCTGTGGAGTCCGGTCATCTGCAGGCATTTGATGTTTCCGCGGTCGGCGATGTCCACAGTGGTTTCAGCATAGACGGAAGGAGAACTCGATAGGTTTTGGTCGAATCTGTTCCATATATTCAGAAAGCTTCCACTAAATGGATTCACGTCAGGACAACAAGGGATGGTATTTTGTCGAGTTGAAGAAACGACCCTGAACCTCGGGCATTCCACCCTGAGATAACTGACGAGTAGCCAGGCGCGCGGGTTTTCAGCGGTGCCTCTCCAGCAAACACTCCAGATTGCTCACACTCCTTTTCGTCGCACATCGGTTCGGTATAATTCTAACCAGTCAGGAATGGGTTAAACGACATCCTGGGACCCGAACCCTGTTCGTCGGCCAGACGTACGTTGGGACTCATCTTGATGATAAATTGCTACTTGCCGCACGACGACTGAGCTGAATACTCTTTAAACAAGGAGCGGTTGGCGAGGTTCTGCCTTCAGTCGAGTTGAACGTCTCAAAAAGCTTGTATGTGCTCAGGGTTGACGATGTCCGAAACGACGATGATCTCGGGCCTGCTCGATGATCTGCGTAAAGGCGACCAGGAAGCTTTCGCGAGGCTGGTGCCGGTGGTCTATGTGGAAATGAGGAGGCTCGCTGCACGCTATATGAGGCGCGAGCGATCGGGGCAGAGTCTGCAGACCTCGGACTTGGTTCATGAAGCCTACCTTCGCCTCGCTGGGCGGGAAGAAAAGAACTGGCAGAATCGGGCGCATTTTTTCGCAATCGCGGCTCATGCCATGCGGAGCATCCTCGTGGATCATGCCCGGGCGAGGCACGCGAAAAAGCGAGGCGGGTCGTGTGAGCGGCTGGAAATAGACGGAGGAGCCCAACTCACCGCCTCCGACCCGGACAATTTGATCCTGCTCGATGAAGCGCTAGGTCGGCTTGCCGAAATTGATCAACGCCAATCGAAGATCGTCGAGCTCCGCCATTTTGCCGGAATGAGCGTGGAGGAGGTTGCAGCGGTATTCGGAGTTTCGGAACGCACGATATTGCGCGAGTGGAAGATCGCAAAAGCCTGGCTGCACGCGGAACTTCTTAAAACCGCCACACCTTGAATTCCGAGCCGCAAAGGCCACAGCCCGAGGCCGCAGACAAATGGACAACCAATAGCACAAACAAAACACTCGCTCTACACACGGTCAGAAAAGCGGGTGTACAGGCCACCAGGAGCACTCAGCGAAAGTGATCGATCATCCTGATGTCCGACTTGATGGAGGCGCTTGCATAAACAAGCCATGTTTCGTCTGGAGACACACTGAGCCAACGCGCGAGGAGTTCGGTCCGAATTTCCTCAGTTACGCTGGCGATTCGGGTTATTCGTCGAGTAGCGAAATCAAGGAAATCCGGCTCGTAAAATCGAAAATTCTTCCGAGAAGCTATTCCAAACCCGTCGCGAGGTATAAGACGGACTTTAGCCTGAATTGAGTATACACGTACCGCTTGTCATCCGCGGCAAAGATCGGAGGAAAAATCGAGATGACTTCGGTTGCATCTGTCGGCAACACTTCAAAGAACGATTGTCGTTGTCCAGTCGAGAGGTTCAGTTTGAATATTTTAAGTGGGAGGGATCTCAAATCTGCCGTCAAATACAAGACATCTGCTCTTGGAGAGCCGCCAATTACCCGGTCAGTTTGGGAAATCCCGGTCACCTCCTTGGGCTTGCCGCCATCGACCGGGAAGAGACGAACAGAGCCTGCGCCGTCGGAGGCACAAACATAATCGGCGTGGTTGACGGTCACGAAAGATCCATTCCATCCCTCTGGTGTTATCGGGCGTGGCGCGCCGCTGTCCACATCCTGAATCCAGTAACGGAGTGGTCGGTCCGATTCGCTTGCGTGCACAACCAGCTTGCGCCCGTCGCTGACCCAGGTCGCGTCGTCATAGTGGAATCGGGGCGCCGTAACGACTTTTGTTTCGCCTGCTCCGGTAGGCAGGAGCAAAACTTTCGTTAAGTCTCTTGGCTGGATCGAAGCCACCCATCTGTTGTCTGGAGATATGCCGCAGGCAGTGCCGCCACCGAGCAAGACAGAAGGAGAGCCATCCAGCTTTGTCAAATAGACTCCATATTTTTCCATGTCGCTGATCACGGCATACTTGCCGTCGCGCGATACAGATTTCGCAATCAAGAGTTGCAGTTGCAGCCAGCTCAAGAGACGGGGCTCGCCACCAACCTGGCCGACAAGAGCTTCCCAGCGCCTCTCGTCACGCCTCAGGAGAACACTTCCGTTGGATGCGATGTCCTCGAGCCGCATGCTTCCGGGACTCCGCAGTACGAGACGCTGTTTGCCGGAGCGAGTTACGGCATACAGATCGCGATGCCAGTCCTCAGTATCGGTCGCAGTAAACCATACCTCCTTGCCGTCAGTTGACCAGGCCAAACCTTCTTCGCCATTCCATTCTTGGGTAAGTGCACGTTTACCGCCTTTCAGATCTACAAGGGCCACACTACCTCGATCATCCGTGTGGATCGGGTGGTCCATAAAGGCAATCGCATCTCCCTGTGGGGAAATCCGCACACTGTCGAACCAACCCGCAGTCTCGTAGAGCGGCTTGCCGACAGGGAACTCCAGACGGTATTTGCCGTTCACGATTCGTACTACTGCAAGCTGTGTGCCATCAGGCGACCAGTCAGCCCCGATAACATTCTTGAGCAACTCGCGAGGTGCTCCACCGCTGAGTGGAAACCGGGCCAGCGTCGAAGAGCCCGATGATATAATAGCAACTTCCCCTAAACGCGAAACTGCCAGCAGCGCAGCGGCTGGCACATCCAGAACACGTTGGTCCGTCCCGTCAACGTTTGAACGATAGAGTTTGAGCCCCAGATGACTCCATGCAGCACTGTAGATGATGGTCCTCCCATCTGATGCAAACCGTGAGGTACGCAGGATTTCTCGATTGAAGGTGAGTTGTCGAAAATCAGGAAGTTGCGGGCGCACAAACAAAACGCGCACGGCTGCGGAGGCCGTTATCACCAACAGGATTGAAAGCACAAGTGTGGCAATCGGCCACCTGTTTTTTGGTGACATGGACGCTGCCGATTGAAGAGATGGCTGTGCTCGATTCGCTGTTTCCTCGTACACTTCCTCAAGAGCAATCTTCACATCATCAATATGCTGAAAACGCCGCCCTGGGTTCTTACGCAGACAGCGTAAGATGGTTCGCTCCAGTTCCTGAGGGACTGATTCGAAAATTCTCCCGATCGGTTCAGGTTCTTCGCGCAGGATGGCTGCCATCATCGAGATTTTAGAATCGCCGTTGAATGCCCGTCGCCCCGTAAGCATCTCGTAGAGCACTGAGCCGAAGCTGAAAATGTCCGAGCGCGCGTCAACAGCTTTCCCCTCGGCCTGTTCCGGAGACATGTAGGCCACCGTCCCCACTATCGTTCCAGCTTGCGTCAGCGTATCCGTAGGCGAGTCTGCTCCCGCAGATTGCGTTAACTTGGCCAGGCCGAAATCGAGCACCTTCACCAGTCCTCCTGGTGTTAACATGATGTTCTGGGGCTTGATGTCCCGATGGACGATTCCCTTCCCATGCGCCACGGCGAGTGCCGTCGCCACCTGCACAGCGATGTCCAGAACTTCACCAAGCGCAAGCGGTCCGCGTTGAATGCGGGCAGAGAGCGTTTCTCCTTCTACCAACTGCATCACGATGAAGCTACGTGACGGCTTTTCGACGACCTCGTAAATCGCACAGATATTTGGGTGATCAAGTCTTGCTGCGGACTGTGCCTCCCTGATCAGGCGCCTCCTTGATGTTTCGTCAGCGCTGGAAGGTGAAGTCAGGATCTTGATGGCGACGGTGCGGTTTAGGAGGGTATCTTCAGCAAGGTAGACCTCGCCCATGCCGCCCCTTGCGATCAGACCGACAACCAGGAACTTGTCCTCAACAATGGTTCCAGTATCCAGGCATGGAGTGAGGGAAGCAGCCGGTGAGGAAACCTCGTCGGGGCTCTCGCCGGCGTTGCTCTGAACCGCGACTGCGGGATTGGAGAGGTAACTGCCGGCTCTCTCGTGCGCCGCCAGGAGGCGCAAAACTTCGGCCCTCAGTTCATGGTCGCGACCGCAGGCCTTGCCGACAAAGGAATCCCGCACGTCAGCCGGCCGCGAGAGCGCCTCCGAGAAAAGGCCCTTCAACCTCTCCCACTGTTCAGGATTCATTGGGACAACCCGAGTCGAAGATTAGTAAGTATATCGTAATCCTCGAATTACAGTCGATCAAGCATCGGTCTTCGGGGTGCGCGAGATTTTTCCCTGTCACCTCGCGAAGGGATTCTCCGCTTACTTAATCAGAAAGCGGGCTCGGGATCAGTACAACACAGGCGTTCTCGGGTTGGGTCACATCGAGGACTTGGACACCGGATTAGAGCGACGGCACGACGATGTCTGATCGGCTCACGAAGCGCAGCCGCGATCTCTTTCGGGACGAGATGTAGCGATTCCGAGGACCACATTGAAGCGCGACCTGTGTGGAGGGATGAACTTTCGAAAAGCCAAAAGAGCCGGTCTTTGGAATAACAAAACAAGGAGAGCTACTATGCGTCACCTTTGTTCTTTCGTTTCCACAATGTTCTTGTTGTTGGTATGCTCAAGCATTGCTTGGGCCCAGAGACTCATCACTTTCGACGCTCCCGGTGCGGGTACAGGCCCCGGTCAAGGCACCTTCGCGTATGTCGTCAGCCCGGCAGGCGTGATGGTGGGAGCGTACATCGACGCTAACAACGTCTCTCACGGGTTCCTGCGTTCTCCGGACGGCACCTTTACCACCATCGACGCTCCGGGTGCAGGCACAGGCTCCGGGCAGGGCACCAGTCCGTTCAGCTCCAATTCGCGTGGGGAGATCACCGGCAACTACATTGACCCCAGCAACTTGTCTCACGCCTTCGTCCGCTCCCCGGATGGCACCATGATCACCTTCGACGCTCCGGGTGCGGGCAGCGGCATCTGTAGTCCCCCACCACTTATTTGTCCCAACGGCACCGCTGGCGCAAGCATTAACCCGCAGGGAACAATTGCGGGCCAATACCCTGATAAGAGCGGCGTCTTTCACGGGTTCGTCCGCTCCCCGGATGGCACCATCCATACCTTCGACGCGCCAGGGGCGGGAACCGGTCCCGGCCAAGGCACCCTCGTCACATTCAACGATGGCATCAACCCGGAAGGTGCAATCGCAGGGGGGTATACTGACGCGGGCGGCATGTTTCACGGCTTCGTGCGGGCTCCCGACGGCACCTTCACAACGTTCGATCCTCCGGGGTCGGTCTTCACGGATAACTCAGGCATCACGCCGAACGGCACAGTTACGTCGTTTTACATTGACACGTACTCTGTATATCGCGGCTATGTGCGTGCTGCTGACGGCACGTTGACGTTGTTCGATGTTGAGGGTTCAGGCACACGCTCCGGCCAAGGCACCTACCCCGAGAACATCAACAGGAAGGGGGATATCACTGGACAATACGTCGACGCGAGCGGGGTGAATCACGGCTTCCTGCGCCATGCGACTGGCGCCATCATCAAGTTCGATGTTGCAGGTGCGGGTACAGGCAGCGGTCAAGGCACCATCCCCATTTACAACAACGCAGCCGACGCGATCTGCGGATTCTATGTTGACGCCGGCTGGGTGAGCCATGGCTTCCTGCGGGCAGCTCCGCCGGAGACTGAGGAGTAAGGGCGGAGGATGGGGACGTACCACCCATCCACCCATTTCCCGACAGAGAAAAGGGTGCACTGGTGGTACGTCCCCATCTCCCTCAGATCACTCGTCTGGCTCTGAATCAGCGGGTCGAGGTGAACGACGGGGCACTACCACTCTGTCATCGGAAGTTCTTCATCAGGACGATCTGGTTTCTGAGTTGGCGGCGGACGAACGCCAGGCATTTCCCGTCACGGGACCACTCAAAATCGTGAATCTTGCCAGATTTGCGTCAGACCTGGTCACCTGTTTCGTCCGACCACAGCGCCTGCATCCAGAGATTGTCGATTCCTTGCTGGTCGTCGACGTAAGCGCGGATCTCGAAAACCGTATTCGGCTCATCAAAGGCACGGGCGACCCTGCCGCCGGCGAAGGGTGTGACGCCGCGGAGGAACGATGTCCGCGATTCATATCCATAATGCACCCTTCGAACGTTCTCGTTTTCTGTTTAAAGTCCCGATTCTCGGACTGCTCGCTGGAATAACGGTGTCAGGCCAAGCTCCCCAGCCCAGCGGAGCATGTAATTGAAATCCAACGCCTGTCGCTGGACCTTGAGGATTCCAATCACATCGTCCCACTGCCGTTCGGAGACTTCGCCGCCTTGCCTGTACCATTCGAGCTTGTTCAGGATCAGATCTTCGGGCGAAGCCAGGGGGTACTGACGGGCTCCTTCGGATTCAGCGATCGTATCCTTGCGTGCCCGGCCAAAAGCGACCTGGTCGTACGCTCTTCCTTTCAAAACGAACACGTCGACCTTGAGCATTGTGCTCAAGTGGATAGCATTGAACGATGACCTGCGTTGCACCGCATCGAGCACACGTTCCTCATCGATGTAATACTCGCCCTGTAATCGCCGGACTATCTCACGCACGTGCTGCTCCCTCAAGTCGGCAACTATGTCTACGTCCACGGTTGCCCGAGCGATGCCGTATGCCGAACTGGCGACGGAACCGGTTAAGTGGAAGGAGATTCCCATTGCCTCCAGAGCATCGAGCACTGGTTCCAGGGCAAGAACAATCGGAGTCCGATTCACCGCGACCTCCGGCTGAGATCGGCTGCAAGGCGGCCGGCAAGCTCCTGGCTGTAATGCAGAGAAACGAATCGGACAAGGATTTCCTGCTCGCTTTCTTTTGGATAGCGGCGGCGAATCGCGCGTTTTGCCAGATCGATCACCGTCTGACTGAGTGAGAATGCCAACGTCAAGCGCTGGGAGATTGTGGCTTGCCGGAGAAGTTCCAATTGGACTTTCTCTGCATCGGGATGCGTGTCTTCTGATCGTAAGCTCATGAAACCCTGTGTTCGAAATATGGACCGTCAAACAAGGTGCTGGTTCCATGTTACAGCCGGTCCGGCTGTCGGGTGTCTGAAAAACGAATCGGTCCGCGAGTCCCGTTTCACCCGCCACGGCGCAGCCGCGCATTGGTCTTCGCGTTTTCCTCGAAAGCGATCAGCCGGCCTTCCCCGAGCGACAAGAGATTGGCGCCCAGTGTATTTCGCTCCGAATGTTCCATTTCCACCAGACGGATGTTGCTCGCGCCCGGCGCACACAGGAGCACGCTTTTAAGGGTTCCGACCATGCTGTGCCCGCCATACAGCTTCTTCATATGACTTTGAAAAAGGATCTATGCCCAGGCCGTCTGCAGGCCTTGCCTTACCAAATTGCACCAATTCGGCACCGCGTATCCACGACTCTGCGGGAGAACGGGACGCCCCCTCGAATATCCGTGACAGTTGTGGAATGGCCGCTTAGATTACTAAGTAGCAGCATTCGCAAATACGATGACGTATTTCGAGGCCATTTTGGAGTGCGGCGGCACGACGCCGCTTTTTGTTTTGCCCAAATCCCGCTACGCGGGACGCACTCCAAAGAGCGTCACAGTAATTGCGAAATTCAGTACTAAGGGCTGGCGCAAGAATAACTTCACATTTTGCTGCTGGCCCCCAGGCCCGCTGGCGAGGCGCGAGCGACGAGCTATACCCGGGGTGGTATGTGAGGAGCGAGCAACAAAGCCAGCGGGCCTGCGGGCCGCAGCCTGAA
>DASQID010000451.1:0-3938 GCA_035631775.1 Acidobacteriota bacterium | reverse complement strand
TGATCAGCCCAGGGCGAAAGCCGCGGGTTTGGCGGGCGCCCTTCAGAGAGCCTTGTAAGGGCGAGACGATCTTTCTCGTCGACTGCGTCGACTTCGCTTCCCAATGCATTTATCCGGATCCCCGTGCGGCCTCTCGCTCAGTCTTCAGCCCTTGATGAACTCTTCGACCTTATCGTGCGCCACATCATCGGCATACTGTTGCGGGGGCGACTTCATGAAGTAAGACGACGGAGCCAGAAGTGGTCCTGCGATTCCTCGGTCCAGCGCCAGCTTGCAGCACCGGATCGCATCTAGAACAACTCCGGCAGAGTTCGGACTGTCCCACACCTCCAGTTTTACCTCGGCATTCAGGGGCACATTGCCGAACGTCGTGCCTTCCATGCGAATGTAGCAAAACTTGCGATCCGTCAGCCAGGGAACATAGTCTGACGGTCCGACATGTACGTCGGTGGGAGGAAGTTCGTAGTCAAGCTGGGAGGTGACGGCGTTGGTCTTCGAGATCTTCTTGGATTCCAGCCGTTCCCGCTCCAGCATATTCAAAAAGTCGGTGTTTCCCCCGAAATTGAGCTGGTAGGTGCGCTCCAGCCGCACGCCACGTTCGCGAAACAGCCGTGTGAGGACCCGGTGTACGATCGTTGCGCCCACCTGCGATTTGATGTCGTCTCCTATAATCGGCAGCCCCGCCTCCTCGAACCGCCTAGGCCAGTAACCATATTGGTCTCGGGCAATGAAGACCGGAATACAGTTGACAAAGCCGCAGCCCGCTGAAAGCACCTGCTCCACATACCACTTCGTCGCCTCCTCCGAGCCTACCGGCAGGTAATTGACCACGACGTCGGCTCCCGAATCCTTCAGAAGACGTACTATGTCCTCTGTGCCACCTTTTGATTTCTTGATTATCTGCGAGAGGTATTTCCCGAGCCCATCGTGCGTCATTCCCCGAGCCACGCGCACATCCTGAAACGGCACATCGGCGAGCCGGATCGTGTTGTTCGGAGCAGTGAATATTGCCTCCGAAAGGTCCTTGCCCACTTTGTTCTGATCTATATCGACGGCCGCCACGAAATTTATGTCCCGGATATGATATCCGCCCAGATTTACATGCATGAGCCCCGGTATGAATTGTCCTTCATCGGCTTCCTGGTAAAAATAGCGGCCCTGTACCAGCGAGGAGGCGCAGTTTCCCACGCCGATAATTGCCACATTGATCTTTCTCTTGCTCCGCTTGCCGTCCTTACCGCTTCCGGCAGGTTCGGCGCTCCTCTTCGGATTCTTTCCCTTCATCGATGTCTTCCTTTCTCGGTGAAACAATTCTTCCTGATTCATTCCCAGCACGGTGGAGACGGCATCCATGAATTCCTGGCTGGGCAACTTGGCGCCGGATTTGATCTGCGAGAGATAGCTTTCGCTCACCCCGTAACCTCGCGCGCGGAGTTCGCCCAGAAGCCAGCGCTGCTTCTGGCCGCGTTCTTCGAGCACTTTAAATACTCTGGTTCGAATCATCTTTACTGTGCGCCTCGGATGGTTAAGTTTCCTGTACTCTAAGTGGGTAATTGGAAGGCGTCAAGTTAAGATAAATTTACCAGCACGAGGTCGTGGCATCGGGCAAGAAAGCTCGTTTACCGAACGCACCTCAAACGCCGAGGGAACTGCGCCGCATAAGTTCGGCATTGCCGCAGTCCCGGCGGGTCCGGTAGCCGCGCAGAGGGAGGATGTGCTCGTGCACGGCGTCCAGGATCTCCGAAGGAAACGGGAAGAAAGCGTCGTCCACCTCATCCGCCGGCGTGATCCAGTTGCGCGCGCCGACGACGACGGGTGGGGCGTCCAGCTCATCGAAGGCCAGCTGCGAGATCCGGGAAGACATCGTGTGGAGGATGCTGCCGCGCTCGCAGGCGTCGGAAGCGAGGAGAATCTTACGGGTCTTTTTTACGGATTCGATGACCAACTCGTAATTGAAAGGCACGATGGAGCGGGCATCGATCACCTCGCACTCCATGCCATACTTTTGCTCGAGCTCCAAAACCGCCTCGAGCGTCCGATAGAGAGTCGCGCCGATGGTCAGGATTGTAAGATCCCGTCCCTTCTTCCTCACGACGGGTTCGCCGAAAGGTACCTCGTAGCTGACTTCGGGAACGCCGCCCGGAATGAACTCTTCGGGCATATCGTATATGCGCTGACTTTCGAAAAAGACGACCGGGTCCGTGCCGACGAGGGCGGAATACATAAGTCCCTTCGCGTCATAAGGCGTTGCCGGAAACACCACCTTCAAGCCGGGAACGTGAGCACACATGGAACTCCAGTCCTGGCTGTGCTGCGCTCCGTACTTGGATCCGATGGAGACGCGCAGCACCACGGGCATTTTCAGCAGCCCGCCCGACATTGCCTGCCATTTGGCCAGCTGATTGAATATTTCATCTCCTGCTCGCCCCAGAAAGTCGCAATACATCAGTTCAACCAGGGCACGGCCGCCTTCGAGAGCATACCCGACGGCAGTCCCCACGATCGCGCCCTCGGAAATCGGGGTGTTGAACAGGCGATGATACGGCAGCGCTTCCGTCAAGCCGCGGTAGACGGCGAAGGCACCCCCCCAGTCCCGGTTCTCTTCCCCATAGGCGACCAGGGTGGGATCTACATAGAACCTGTCGAGGATCGCCTCGAAAACCGCGTCACGGATCCCGATGCAGCGGCTCTTGGGCAACCTCTCTCCGAGATCGTCAAAGGCGGAGCGGCTGCGTTTGGCAAGCTGCAGAACACGCGGATTTTCCTCTTTCGCCATCAGCACAACTGGCGTGCCATCGCTCAGTTTTTCCACTTTCTGGTTGGAAAACATCACCCGTTCGAGCACGTTGCCGGCCGGCATCAGGTTGGCGCGCGGCGAGGTCGAAAGGTCGATTGCTTTCATATAAGCCTTGAGAACCAGATCTTCGCTCGACTCACGAATACGATTCAGTTCGTCATGGCCCGCGATATCGGCTTCCGCGAGTTCGCCGGCATAGGTAACGAGCGGGTCGGCTTCCTGCCAGGCTTCGATCTCCGCTTTGTCTCGGTAGGAACTTGCATCCGACGGCGAGTGGCCGCTGAAGCGATAGGTCACGGTGTCGAGCAGGACCGGGCCGCAGTCCTTCTCGAGGATGGCCTTCTTGCGTTCGATGGCGTCGATCACGGCCATCACGTTGAAGCCGTCGATGCGCTCGGCATGCATCTGCTCGGGGTTCAGCCCTGCGCCGAGGCGGGCTAGGATTCCGAAGCCCATGGTCTCACCAACGGGCTGTCCACCCATGCCGTAGAAGTTGTTTACGAAATTGACAATCAGGGGCAGGCCGCCGCGATGAGCCTCGTCCCAGAGGGTTCTGAACTGGTCCATCGTGGCAAAACACAGCCCCTCCCAGACAGGCCCGCAACCGGCTGATGCGTCTCCAATGTTGGCGATCACGAGGCCCGGCCGCTTGTTGACGTGTTTGAACAGTGCCGCGCCCACGGCAATGTCCCCCGAGCCGCCGACTATGGCATTGTTCGGGTAGATCCCGAAGGGAGGGAAGAAGGCGTGCATTGAACCTCCCAGCCCTTTGTTGAAACCTGCCTCGCGACCGAATATTTCCGCAAGGGCGCCGTAAAGGAGATAATCTACGGCAAGATCCTTGACCGAGCCGCGCGCACCTTTCTCCACGATCCGAAGGCATTCCCCGTCGAAATAACACTCCATGATCTCCAACAGAGTGTTGTCGTCGAGTTTCTCGATCGCCGATAGACCCTTCGCAAGGATTTCGCCATGGCTGCGGTGACTGCCGTAGATGTGATCTTCCACGCCCAGTAGAAAGGCCTGACCCACGGCCGCAGCCTCCTGCCCCATCGAGAGATGTGCAGGTCCCCGATGGGTGTATTCGACATTCTTATACTTTCCCCGCAACTTGACCTCGTTGAGCATGCTTTCAAATTGC
>DASQID010000450.1:0-11913 GCA_035631775.1 Acidobacteriota bacterium | reverse complement strand
TATGTCGAGTGGGACGACAAACCCCGGGCTGCGCTGCGCTTGCCCGGGGCTACTGGCTTGCCCCCCTCCGGGGGGCTTCGTTAAGCCACCTGCTCTGCGGGTGGTAGCTGATTCGGAAGTTGAGCAGCATGTCCCCGAATTGTGAGTTTCGTGTAAGCTGTGGCTGCTTACGGAGAGCGATGTGAAAAGGCGTGCCCTTATCCTGATGTCCCTGATTCCCGCATGCGTGTGTTGGGGTCAGACGGCAGCTCAAAATCCTGCTCGAACTTTAGAGCAGAGTTTGGTCAAGGCGAGGCCTCTCCCTTTGAGCAGCGTTCGGCTTACGGGCGGCCCTTTGAAGAATGCTCAGGATCTCGACGGCAAATACCTCCTCGAGCTGGAACCTGACCGGATGCTGGCCTTTCTCCGCGAGCGTGCGGGGCTGAAGCCGAAGGCCAAGGGGTACGGAGGGTGGGACGGGCCGGGCAGGCAGCTCACGGGACACATCGCCGGGCACTATCTGTCCGCCGTCAGCCTGATGTGGGCGGCAACCGGAGACACGCGCTTCAGGGAGCGGGTCGATTACATGGTCGGGGCGCTGAAAGAAATTCAGGACAAGCAGGGCGACGGCTACCTGGGCGCACTGATGGATAGTCAGGGCGTGGAAGGAAAGGTGCGATTCCTTGATCTCTCGCGCGGTGTCATCCGCTCGGGCGGATTCGACCTCAATGGCCTTTGGTCGCCATGGTACGTCGAACACAAGATCTTTGCCGGATTGCGCGATGCGTACCGCTACACCGGTAACCGCACAGCACTCGAGGTGGAGATCCAATTCGCCGCCTGGGCCGAGGGCATCCTCTCGACGCTCGACCACGCGCAGATTCAGAAGATGCTGGACACTGAGTTCGGCGGGATGAACGAGGTGGCCGCCGACCTGTACGCGGACACGGGTGACAAGCGCTGGCTGGTGCTTTCCGACAAGTTTGAACACCGCGCGGTTGTGGATCCGCTTGCCGCGCACGAGGACATCCTCGCCCACAAACACGGCAACACGCAGGTACCCAAGCTTCTCGGCGAGTTGATGCGCTACATCTATACAGGCAATGAGAGCGACGGCAACGCGGCGAGGTTCTTCTGGAACCGGGTGGCATTGCACCACAGCTTTGCCACCGGTGGACACGGCAAGAACGAGTATTTCGGGCCGCCCGATAGGCTCAACGATATGGTGGACGGCCGGACGGCCGAATCGTGCAATGTCTACAACATGGTCAAGATGACCCGAGCCCTTTTCTCGATCGACCCGGACGTTCGATATCCCGACTTCCAGGAGCGAGCACTTTTCAACCATGTCCTTGCCTCCATGGATCCGGAGGACGGCCGGACGTGTTATATGGTGCCGGTCGGCCGCGGAGTGCAGCACGAGTACCAGGACATGTTCCAGAGCTTCACCTGCTGTGTGGGAACCGGCATGGAGAGCCATGCCCTTCACGGATACGGCATCTACTATGAGGCCGGCGACAGGCTGTGGGTAAACCTCTATATTCCCACCACGGTGGACTGGCAGGCCGCCGGCGTCAAACTCGGAATGCTTACGGATTTGCCCGAGGGCCAATCGGCTGCGCTGACACTCTCGCTCGAGGCGCCGCGGAAATTTACTTTGCTCCTGCGCCGCCCTTACTGGGCGGGCGCCGGTTTCAGCGTCAGCGTCGACGGGAAATCTATACGGAACCTGCCGGCACCCGATCACTATGTTGAACTGAATCGCACCTGGAAAAACGGCGACAAAGTAGAGCTCGTTCTGCCGAAGGCTCTGCGCGAAGAGCCGTTGCCCGATAATCCGTGCCGCATGGCACTGATGTGGGGCCCGCTTGTTCTGGCCGGCGACTTGGGTCCCGAGAAGCACGTCAGGAGCGGGCAGGAAGAAGAAGTTCCTCCTCCCGAAGCTCCAGTGTTCGTTACCGCGAATAAGACCGTCGAAGTGTGGCTCAAGGCTGCGGCCGGCAAGCCCGGTTCCTTTCGGACCGAGGGCGTCGGCTTGGGCAAAGACATCAATTTCGTGCCATTCTATCGCCTGCCTCGGCGCAAGTACGGAATTTACTGGGATGTTTATACCCCTCGGGAATGGCGGAGCAAATCCGAGTCGGACGCAGCCGAACAGGAGAAACAGAAGAAGCTCGAAGCTTCCACCGTGGCTTTCGTACAACCCGGCCAGGCGCAAGCAGAACATGACTTCAACCTGCAGGGCGAGGATACAGCGCGTGTCCTCGTGCTGGGACATCATGGCCGGCGGGCGGCAAAGTGGTTTTCCTTGGACGTGCCCGTGGATCCCTCGCACCCTGTCACGCTGGTGGCGACTTACAGCAATGACGAGCGCTGGAAGCGGACCTTTGATGTCCTGGTAGACGGCAGAAAGGTGGCGGAGCAAATTACAGAACGGCGCAGCCCGGAGCAGGATATCCGATTTTTCGATGTCGACTACACCCTTCCGCAGGACTTGGTTCGAGGAAAGCCGAAGGTTACCGTTCGGTTTCAGGCCGTCGGCGAAAGCGAGACCGGGACAGTGTTCGGTATGCGCACGATTCGCGCCGACGCCCCTCGCTGAACTCTGGCTGAAGCCCCGACCCACATGGCGCTTGGGTTAAAGGCTAGCTCCGACCCTCTATTCGCGTTCGTTTGCGCTTATCTGTCTCTCAGAGAATTGGCCGGTTTCCGAGAGCCGACCGGATAGTCGCTCTTACCTGCTCGAATTCGGCGCCTTCAAGTTCGAGCCGCGGCGGCCGCACGCGGGCACTGCCCATGCCGACTTCCTGCTGAACCAGCTTGATGAGCTGAACGAACTTGGGCACCGTGTCCATGCGCAGGAGCGGGAGGAACCACCGATACAACTGAAGTGCCTTGTCTCTGTCGCCCCGGCATGAAAGGTCAAACAGTGCGACGGACTCGCGTGGCAACGCATTGACGAGCCCTGCGATCCAGCCCACTGCGCCGGCCTGAACTGCCTCCACGACCAAGTCATCTACGCCCGCCAGTACGGCAAGCCTATCACCCGTGAGAGCACGTATCGCCGTGATGCGGCGCACGTCTGCGCTGGACTCCTTAACCGCGTGGAGGTTGGAAAACTCGGAGGCAAGCTCATGGATCTGTTCCGGCAGGAAGTCCGTCTTGTAGGAAACCGGGTTGTTGTACAGCATGCAGGAGAGGCCCGTTGCTCGAACGATCGCCGCGATATGTGCCTTCATCTCGCTCCAGTCCGAGGAATAGACATACGGAGGGAGCACCATGAGGCCGCTGCATCCCGCCTCGGCCGCTTTCGATGCCAACCGTACGGCTTCATCCGTGCCCAGCGCTGAGATGCCTGCAACCAGTGGCGCCTTGCCGCGGAGTGTGGAGGAGCAAGTACGCAGGACGTCCCACTTTTCGTCCGAGCGCAGCGTAGCTCCTTCGCCCAGCGAACCCAAGACAACGATGCCGACGCAGCCGTTCTCGATCAGCCAAAGAGCGTGCCGGGCAAGAAACTCGTGGTCCACGCTCAGATCCGGCTTGAAAGGCGTCGTAATTGCCGGAATGACCCCTTTCCACTCCATAACCACTCTTCCTCTCCGTGACTCGATCGATCACGCAAAGCGGTCCGGGCTGAGAGCCTCGATATTGATCGAGAGCTGTTCGCCGGACACTATCTGAGCTACCAGCCTGCCGGTGATAGGGCCGAGGCTCATGCCCATCATTGCGTGGCCCGTCGCCACGACAAGGTTGGGAAAACGCGAGGTCCGGCCGATGAATGGCAGTCCGTCGGCCGAGCAGGGACGAAGGCCGCACCAGGGTCGGACGCCGTCGAAATCGGCCGACGCAAAATCCGGCAGGTATTCCGGCACGGCCTTGACTATGCCCCGCACGCGAGCAGGGTTGATGCTCTCGTCCAGGCCCGCGATTTCCATCGTTCCGCCAAAGCGAAGCGCGGAGTCCATCGGTGTGACAGCGACTCGAGCCTCGCTCAGGATCGAGCAAAGGGTCGGCAGGCAGCGCGGCCGGGTCAACGTCAGGCTGTAGCCCTTGCCGGCTTGCATGGGGAGTTTCAACCGTAGATGGCGCGCCACGGCCGGCGACCACGCGCCGCAAGCCAGTACGAATTCCTCGGCCGCAATCTCACCCCGGCTGGTCCGTACGGCCTTTACGCGAACTCCGTCTGCAATCCAGCCCGTAACCTCCGTCTGCCAGGAGAGCGTCGCCCCGGCCGATTCCAGCCTTCGAATAAGGCTGGTGACGAAGCGGTGGGGGAGCATGTGGCAGTCCTTCGGAAAGAACACGGAGCCTGCAACAGCCATCCGCACGCTGGGATCCCGCTCAGCGGTTTGTTCCGCATCGAGCACTTCGGCAGGGATGCCCAGCCGTTGAATCAGAGTGGCGATACGGATCTCCTCATCCAGTGCGTGGCGCGTCCTGCAGAGCATGAGTAAGCCCCGGCGGACTAGGCCGAAGTCGTTGCCCTGCGACTCCGCCAGTTCCTCATAACAGCTCCTGCTGGCGAGATGGAGATCGCGTAGAAGCGGCGCGCTGCGCGCAACATGCGCGGCATTCGCACTGCGCCAGAACCTCAGTCCCCAGGCGAGCAAATCTGCGTCCAGGCGCGGCCGGACATGGAATGGGCTCTCCGGATTCCACAGCGATCTCAAGGCAAAGCCGACTGCCCCCGGAGCTGCCAACGGCACGACGTGGCTGGGTACGATCATGCCGGCGTTTCCGATCGAACAGCAATCATGGCCGGGGCTGCCCCGCTCGAGGATTGTGACTCGATGACCCTTTTGCGCCGCGTAGTATGCCGAGCAGAGACCGATGACTCCACCACCGACTATGACAACGTGTTTTGCCATGCTTCAACGTATTCCCCAGCAAAACGGATCGTTCTCATCCAGTACCAGGGTGGCTTCAGCGCTGATATAGGCTGAGCCGGTGATACTGGGCAGAATCTGGTCGCCGTTGCGGCAATAGCGGCCGGTAAACAAGCTGCCGATGATGCTCTCCTGCACCCAGGGGACCCCCTCCGCAAGTTTCCCGTCTGCGGCGAGGCAGGCGAGCTTTGCGCAGGTGCCCGTGCCACACGGCGAGCGGTCATAGGCGCCCCCGGGGCAGAGCACATAATTTCTCGAGTCAGCTCGCGCGCCCCGAGGAGGACCGAATAACTCGATGTGGTCCACTTCCGGGAAGCCATGAGCGTTCACCGCGGCGCGGATTCTCCGACAGAGATCAGCCAGGTGCCCGATGTTGTCGGGCTCCAGAGGGACGCTCTCGGCTTCGGCAAGAAAAAACCAGTTGCCCCCCCACGCAACATCGCCTGTGACTGGACCAAGCCCAGGGACCCCCACAGTCACTCCTTTCGCGCGGCGATAGCAGGGGACGTTTACAAATGACACGCTCCCGTCGTCGTGTAGTGAGGCTGTGACGATTCCAACCGGGGTCTCGATGAGATGCTCGCCTTGCTCAAGCCGACCCATGTAAGCTAGGGTGGCTACCAGTCCGATTGTGCCGTGGCCGCACATCCCGAGATACCCGACATTATTGAAGAAGATGACGGCTGCGGTGCAATTTGAGTTGCTGGGAGGGCACAACAATGCCCCCACAACAGGATCGGAACCGCGCGGTTCGTTCGCCACGGCGGAGCGATAGCGGTCGAAATCGAAGCGGAACTGTTCGAGACGCTCTTTCAGCGGACCGGTTCCAAGATCCGGACCACCTTCGATGATGACCCGGGTAGGTTCACCGCCGGTGTGAGAGTCAATGACCCGAATCTTCTTCAGCTCGTTTCTCGTCATTTGGCCTCACTCTTGAAGAGTCATACGTGCCTGCGGGCTTCAGATCGGACACATACCGCTCGGCAGGGCTTCGCCCATTCACGATAGTTACCCGGGGCAGGATAGCCGCAACCAAACGAGTTTGGCGTTCCTTTGCGTCTTCGCGCCTTGGCGGTGGCTTTTTAAGAAAGCCACCGCTAAGACACAAAGCCGCCAAGTCAGATGTTGTATCCTTGTCGAAGCGGCAAGGATTTGAAGGTTTGTAGTATCTCGGGGCTGAAGCCCCGAGCCACATGATTTCGGGGGAGAACGTTATCCATAGACAGACTGATGGTTGCATGTGAAGAGACCGTCGTCAATGGGACCCGCGAATAAGATCAGATATGAAGGAATGAAGGAATTCCGGCAACGGAACCTAATCCTTGAAAATCAGGGTCCCTTTGGAGAAGGTCCAGAGTGGTTTCACTGACTGCTCGTGCGTGCTGCCGATACCACGCGACGCATTTTTTCGAGTCCCGTGCGGGCCACAGCCAGCGCATCCTGATCCCAGAACTTTCTGCCAAACAACTCCAATGACAAGACCCTTGAACCTCCCGTCTCGATCAAGCTGCGAACGATTTGTCGCAGTGGAGCAGTCCCGTCGCCTGGGTAGGTACGGAAGG
This sequence comes from Acidobacteriota bacterium, assembly GCA_035631775.1. GTDB lineage: Bacteria > Acidobacteriota > UBA6911 > UBA6911 > UBA6911 > DASQID01. Next base: position 5,486 of record DASQID010000450.1, on the reverse strand, counting down.
TGTCGTTGATCCGCTCGCGTGGCGGATCCGAGGGATAATCATTCATATGGAACACCTGGAGCGCGCCGGCGCTAAGAAGCCTCAGAGAGCCGGCGTTCGAGCCGCCTTTATAAAGATGAAATACGTCAGGGAGGATACATGCTTTTGGATGTCCCGTTTCGATCGCGACAAACGCGCACTCGCTCACTCTGTGCAGGTTCTGCGAGAAACCCCACAGCTCGAGCTGTGGAACGACTCCCATCTGATCTCCGAGTTCCAGCATGGCACGATAGCGCTCTGCGGCCCGTTCGAGGCTGAGTCCCGGTTTGTCCGAGGCCCCTGCGGGGGGTGCTGCAATCCGCTTTCCTCCGATCTGCGCCACCAGATCCATTGCTCCCTTAGCCTTCTCGAAACCCTTTGCCCTCACGGCATCGTCGTCTGCAAGGTACTCGGGAAATGCAATGGCACTTTCGACTGACAATCCCAAGTCCTGAATCCGCTTTTTCAAGTCGCGAAGCGAGCCTCCTCCCTTGGCGTACTGGTCAATCGAGTCGACCCAGGGCTCAATCGCGTCATAGCCCGCTCTGGACGCAATCTCCGCTTCCTTCACAATTCCCAGCTTTTGGCCGCGGATCGTGGCAGTGTTCAGACAATAGGAAAACTGCGCCTCTGTAGATGATGCTCCACTTCGGGTGATGGTTCGGGAGAATCCGTGTTTTACAAGGCCGGGAGTACCCGCAAGCATGCATGCGCCGGCTAATAATTTGCGGCGTGACAATCTTCCGTTCACCATGATCTCCTCTCTGAATTTTGGATCATCCGAATCCTCTGCGCCAACATATTCGTTAACGACCAGGAAATAAATACCGTTCATTATCCAGATTGCCTTGGCGATTCACCGCCCGCTGGGGCGCAATCGGGGGACTCCGAAGATTCGCCCGTCGCCACAGGGCTTTTCTCTTAGCCAAATTGTGAAGTTATTTTTGCGCGGTCCCTAAGTCACCGATGAGGTTTCATCAGCCCGATTGAAAGCCTTGCTGTTTTGGAGGGTCCACATTCTCGAGAGGTCGAGATTATAGCCATGCTATTCAAGGGCAGGCTGCGATGGACACTGATCTTTTGGATGTTCCTGATGAGTTCCATCGCATACGTGGACCGGGTGAACATTTCGATTGCGGGTTCCGCGGTCCAAAGGGACTACGGGCTGACCAACCTGCAGCTGGGATATGGCTCAGCGCATTCGTCATCGGGTATGCCCTCTTCCAGGCGCCCGGTGGTCGTCTCGCGGATGTCTGAATCACAGGTGTTTTTGAAGGGACTATGAATAGCTCTTCAATGTGTTGATGTACGGATCAAACATCTTGCGCCAGCTAGCTTCCACGCCTTGACTCCACCTCGGATCGAACTCTTTTGCTGCTTGGAGCAGCGAGTTGAGCCAAAGCTCGTATAGATGAGGCCCGATCCTCATCCCATGCCGCCCGTGGCTCTGCCCCAGGCGGGCAATCTCCTTGGCCACTTCCTCGGTTTCAAAGCTTGCCATCAGCAGCATCAGCATTGACTTCCTTACAACTCGAATCTGCTCTTTGAAGTCTGTGTCCTTGAATTTTTCTTGAACCTCGGGCGAAGCGCCAATGAAGATCTCATAGAAACGCTCCAGGAACCGCGGTTGGGCCACGCAAGTCTCAAAGCTGTCGTTAAACAATTCGAGCGTCTTCTCGTCCAGATGATGTTTCATGCTTCGTCTTGTCGGAGAGATTGGACGTCCAACCCCGGGTCCCGAAATCTCAGATCTACTACAAGTTTACCTCTTTTCCAGCATGTAAGCAGGTAAACGTGCATGAGGGCCGACAAGTGGCGCTGCCTTCGAATCAGGGAGCAGTCTACCAATTTGTGATCGAACCGTCCGGGCGGCGGTAGATCGGCAGCGGAGCCGCGTATTCCGACACCACCGCGATTTCTGTGAGCTTGCTGCCATCGAATTCCACTCCAATGCCAGGCCGCTCATTGGGCCACAGTTTGCCCTCCCGGAAATCGAAGCACTTGGGGAGATGCGGAATGGCACCCGTTGCTCGCGGGAGCATCTCCATCAGGATCGGTCCGGAAAAGGACACGGCAGCATGAACCAGGGCGGCTTCCGAAATCGGACCGGTGAAGTGTGGGATCAGACCGATATAATGTGTTTCACAAAGGGCGGCGATTTTCATGAACTCGGTGATGCCGCCGACGTTCGGGATGCTGACGCGAGCGTAATCGATGACATGTCCCTCGATCAGCTCATTGATATCCCAGCGAGCCCCGAACTGTTCGCCGATGGCGATAGGCACCTTTACCTGCTGGCGCAGCGTCCGATACACCGCCGGATTTTCCGAGCGGACGAGGTCCTCGACGAAATAGGGCCCGAGCGGCTCCACCAACTGGGCCAGACGCACGGCATCCGCCATGTCGAAGCGCGTGTGAAAGTCTATCGCCCACGCGCCGTCCTTCCCGACGCCTTCCCTCGCCTCCTTGCAGTGCTCGAAGGTCTTCTGGATCATCTCGAATCGATCCCACGGATTCCCGTCCGCCGGTCCGATTCGGAAGGCGCGGTAACCGGCATCGACGCACGCACGCGCGGTCTCCTTCAGCGTACCGCGGCCTGGGAAGCCGGTGGCATAGCATTCGACGTGCTCGCGAGTGGGACCGCCGAGCAGGCGATACACCGGCGCTCCGAGTGCCTTGCCCTTGATGTCCCACAGCGCTGTGTCCAGCGCGCCGATGGCATGCAGCTTCTCCCTTCCGGCCGGGTAGAAATAGCCGCGGTAGAGAATCTGCCAGATTTCCTCCGTCCGGAACGGATCCATTCCGATGATGGCGGCGGCGCACTGCTCGAGAGTGTCCTTCGCACCACCCTCTCCGATCCCGCTGAGGCCGGCGTCGGTTTCGACCACGACCACGTTGGTGCTCTGGTTAAAGAGCCCGGGCACGTTGCTCTTTCTTTGAGCAGCATCACCCGTGGACTGGCAATACCGGATCCGGGTGATCTTCATTTTGGACGAAGGGGCTGCCGGCATCCTTGCAGCCAGCACTGCGCCTCCGGCGCCTGCGAGTGAGTGTACGAAGTGTCTGCGGTTCATAGCTTGCTCCTCCCAAGCCGGTTCCGGCATTCGAGGATCGTGCCGCCGGCGTCACAGTGGTTTCGCGGCCATCAGGCTGGCTGGGTTCGTCGCCACTCGCAACGGATTCCGGAGAGGGCGGCCGAAACCCTGAAACTCAACCACCATCAAGTCTCCTTCCGAGAGGCGGATTCCTTCTCCGAAGCTGAATGCGTCGGCGCCGAAGAAGTGGATGTGGAGATCGCCGGGCCGGCGGTGAGATTCGAATTTGAAGTGGTGATGCTCCAGATTTGCCAGGCTGTGGCACATCGCTTCCTCGCCGGAATGGATTGGTTTGGACCACAGCACCCTGCCTTCCCGCTCGATCGACACCATCCCATCAACGCGGGTGAAATCCGGATCGAGTACCAATTCGGGGCCGATAGCGCAGGTTCTCAGTTTCGAAGAGGCGAGGTAAAGGTAGTTCCGTTTCTCGAGGCCATGGTCGGAGAACTCATTACCTGCTGCCATGCCGATGCGAAACGGCTCCCCCGAACGGGAGATGATGTAGACGCCTGCGATTTCAGGCTCTTCTCCTCCGTCCTCGGCATAGGCTGGAATCCATAATGGATCCAAGTGGGCCCGAAGCACACTCCCCGGTCCCTTGTAAAACCACTCCGGCGCCACGCCGATCGCGTCCGGCGCAGGCCGGCCGCCCTCCACCCCCCACTGATACATTCGCGCGCTGTCGGTGGTTTCTTCCCCTGCGGCGTGCATTGCCTGGCGGGTCCGCGCACTCTTGACGTGGGTGAGCCCGGTGCCGCTTACCAGGCACCTGGCAGGTTCGTCGGGATGATCGGCAGCGGGAAGAATGCGCCATTCGGAAAGGCCCTGATAAATGGGGGTGTACTCTAGCTGCTCGGAGGTGAGGTTGCGCTCCACAAGCTCCCGGGTGCGGATCCCGGAGTCGAGTGCCGCAATTGCGAGCGAATGGACAGAACGGTGATCCCTGAGCAACCGGATCGATTCACCGTCCACGAGCCCGAGCCGCCGCTCGGTGTGAAAGGCTATCTGGATAATCCTCATAACGCCGATTGTACAGCGAATCGGGATCGCACCACTCAACTCCATTGAATAGGATGCGGCGAAGCCTCACCTGTGTGTTCGATGCATGGCAGGAATCCGTGTGGCCGTTGCCGCCAGACTACCTTATGGATCAACTAGACCGGGGATGAGCCGTACTGTGATACGTCCCCAGCCGAGGCGTGATAGAATCGCAAGAAGCTCAGCGAAGCGGCTAAGGCCGGACGCTGGAAACTGATTTCAGCGCAGTTCTGACCTGCCGTCAGTGGTCCTCAATATTCACTGGGGGGCCTTGAAATGGGCAACATTCGGCTAACCCATCGCCGTACTCGGTCATACACAAACACCTTCGTCGGATTGATTGCAGGTATTTCGACATCAGTCATTATGCTGTGCTTCCCGCGATCCGCGCAGTCCGCAATTCCGCAGCAGGAGCGGGATGCGCTGGTCGCCCTATTTAACAAACTGGGCGGAATCAACTGGACAACGAAAACCGGCTGGCTGGGGCCCCGGGGGAGCGAATGCACTTGGTACGGAGTGACCTGCGATGCCGCACAGGCATCCGTGATCGGCGTGGATCTGTCTGGAAATGGAGTGATGGGCCGGGTCCCTGCGGAAATCGGCAACCTGACGAACCTGCAGACTCTCAAGATGAACGCTGACTATATAAGCAGCCTACCAGACGAAGTAGGCAACCTGACAAACCTACAGATCCTCGAGTTGGGCGACAACACCTATTTTGTCGGGCTCCCCTCAACGATGGGCAATCTGTCCCAGCTCCAGGTCCTTCTGGTGTCGGGAGGTTGGATTGGAGGTAGCATTCCGGCTGAGTTGGGCAATCTGAAGCAGCTGCGCTCGCTCCGTATCATTAACTACGGCCACTATTATCACCAGATGGGATTCACGGGCAGCATCCCGCCTGAACTCGGTAATTTGACGAATCTTCAAATCCTGGAGCTGGATGGGAATCGGCTGAGCGGCGGCATCCCGGCTGAACTCGGCAATCTGAAAAACCTCAAAGCTCTTAATCTGTCTGGAAATACCTATGGTGGTCTGGGCGGCAGCATTCCTTCATCGCTGGGTCTTCTGCAAAATCTTCAATCGCTCAAACTGCGGAGCAACGGTCTGAGAGGCGACATCCCCTCGACTCTGTTTGACCTCGTGAACTTGCAGGAGCTGGATTTGGGGGCCAATTATCTGACCAACATTCCTACTGAAATCGCCGGGCTGACGAATCTGCGGGTCCTTCATTGGTGCTGCAGTGGACTGACGAGTGTTCCAGCTGAACTCGGCAGCCTGACGAATCTGCAGGATCTCGACCTGCAAGGAAATAATCTGAGCGCCGGCATTCCA
>DASQID010000449.1:0-3164 GCA_035631775.1 Acidobacteriota bacterium | reverse complement strand
TCCGAGAACGAGCAGAAGATGACGCCCATGCTGGCCAGCTTGTCCTTGAACGTCGTGGCGACCGACACGCTGTCGAACACCGCGTCGACGGCCACGCCCGCAAGACGTGCCCGCTCATGCAGCGGTACGCCGAGCTTCTCGTAAGTTTCGAGCAACTGCGGATCCACTTCGTCCAGGCTCCTCGGCTTCGTCTTCAGTTTGGGCGCGGAGTAATAGAAGATCTCCTGGTAGTCAATCGGCGCGTAGTGGACGTTGGCCCACTTGGGCTCCTCCATCACCAGCCAGTGACGATACGCCCGCAGGCGCCATTCAAGCATGAACTCAGGCTCGTTCTTTTTCGCGGAAATCAGCCGGATGATGTCCTCGTTCAATCCTTTCGGTACCGTCTCCGCTTCGATGTCCGTAACGAAGCCGTACTTATATTCGCGGTTTGCCAATTCTTGAATCTGGTTTGAAGCTGTGCTCATAAATCCCTTCCAGTGCTCCTGGCAGCTCAGGAAACGTGAAATGGCTGTCCGGCCGGCATTTGCAGATTCACCAACGGCTCGTGAAGCGGCTGAGTCATCTCCGCAAGCGTGATTCTCTCCAGCGCCTGATGGATGGCCCGATTGATCAAGTGCCAATTCGTGCGCACGGGGCAGCGCACTTCAAGCTCACAATCGCCGTTGATACTATCGGTACATTCAGTTACCGCGATGGGTCCCTCCAGAGCCCGAATGATGTCGGCGACTGTGATTTCCTCAGGCTTTCGGGCGAGAGTGTAGCCGCCCTTGGTTCCACGCTGAGAAGCCAGAAGGCCATCTCGAGCCAATGCCTTGAGGATCTTCGACACCACTGGCAGCGGCAGCCGCACCACGCCGGCGATGTCGCGCGCCGCGTGCGTAGAGCCATGGTGGGCCGCAAAGTATGTCAGCATTACGATTCCGTAATCGGCTAACTTTGTGACTCGAAGCATCTTAAAGGATTCTCCAGCCAATACAGTACCAATTCGGTCCCAAATTGTCAACCGACAAACTGCAGCAGGCAGCAGCATCTTGAGTCAGGCGGTCCGATTAAGAAATCAAAGTATCAACCGATCTCTACCTTATGCCTGCCGCCAGCCGTTGGCGCCAAAGTTATGCACCTGCCCGAAGATTGCAGCGGACACTCTTGTTGCGGCTATGCCTCGCCGGGATGTATCCTTCTGTCACTCAACGAAAGGAAAAAGAGGCGTGACTATCGGACTGAACAAATACAGCTCACGAATCACCCAGAAAAGGTCGCAACCGGGCTCGCAGGCGATGCTTTATGGGACCGGGCTTACCGAAGAAGACATGAGCAAACCGCAGGTCGGCATCGCCAGCATGTGGTGGGAGGGGAACACCTGCAACATGCACTTGCTCGATCTTGCAGAGAAGGTCAAGGAAGGAGTCCGAGCCGCCGGGATGGTAGGTATGCGCTTTAACACCATCGGCGTCAGCGACGGCATCGCCATGGGCACCGAGGGCATGAGTTACTCACTGCAGTCCCGGGATCTCATTGCCGATTCTATTGAAACGGTGATGGCCGCGCAGTGGTATGACGCCAACATCTCGCTGCCGGGATGCGACAAGAACATGCCGGGATGTCTTATGGCCATGGGCCGCCTGAATCGTCCCTCAATCATGATCTACGGCGGCACTATCCGGCCCGGATTCTACAGAGGCCAGAAGCTCGACATCGTCTCAGCGTTTCAGGCCTACGGCGAGTATATCGCGGGCCGGATTGACGAATCTGGTTTGACTGACGTGTTGCGGCATGCTTGTCCGGGGGCGGGCGCCTGCGGCGGGATGTACACCGCAAACACTATGGCATCGGCGATCGAAGCCCTCGGAATGACGCTGCCGTACAGTTCGTCGATTCCCGCCATGGATCCGGCGAAGATCGAGGAGTGCCTGCAAGCCGGTCCTGCCGTGCGAAACCTGCTCGAAAGGGACATAAAACCGCGCGACATCATGACGCGGGAGGCCTTCGAAAATGCGATGGTCATCGTAATGGCACTGGGAGGATCGACCAATGCGGTTCTGCACCTCATTGCGATAGCCAAGTCCGTCGGGGTCCGGCTTACCATCGACGATTTCCAGGCGGTCAGCAGCCGGGTGCCCTACCTGGCCGACCTCAAACCGAGCGGACCCAACGTGATGGAGGATCTTCACAACGTCGGCGGCACGCCGGCTGTGATGAAACTCCTGCTGGCTGCCGGCTTGCTGAGAGGCAATTGTCTGACGGTGACGGGGAAGACGATTGCCGAGAACCTCGCCGCTCTTCCGGGGCTGAAGGACGGACAAGAAGTCGTCCATCCTCTGGATAAGCCGATCAAGAAGACGGGACACATCCAGATCATGAAGGGCAACCTCGCGCCCGGCGGAGCCGTTGCCAAGATCACCGGCAAAGAGGGAATGCTGTTCTCCGGCCCGGCACGGGTATTTGATTCTGAAGAAGAAACGCTGGCGGCCCTCGAAAGGCACGAAATTCAGAAAGGGGAGGTTGTCGTCATCCGCTATGAAGGTCCTCGGGGAGGGCCGGGAATGCCGGAAATGCTGACGGTGACCTCGGCGATCATGGGAGCCGGCTTGGGAAAAGACATAGCGCTTGTCACAGACGGGCGATTTTCCGGCGGCACGCACGGCTTCGTCGTGGGGCATGTCACGCCGGAGGCCCAGGAAAGCGGCACGATTGCTCTGCTTCGGAATGGAGACAGAATCACCATTGACGCAGAGCACAACGTCCTCACTGTGGATCTGAGCGATGCCGAACTCAGACGCCGCAAGGATACTTTCGTGCCTCCGCCCTACAAGGCGAGCCGCGGCACGCTTTATAAGTACATCAAGAACGTCCGGCCGGCATCCGAGGGCTGCGTCACCGACGAGTAACGGGCTGACATCTGCCACGAATTACACAAATTACACGAAAGCTCCTGCTACCGGGCTTTCCTCACATGATCAGGTGCCTGAACGCTGCTGATGTCGCCATAATACTCTTTTACCTGCTCCTCTCGTTCGTCAGCGTTTTCTTCGCCTCCCGTCTGCCGTACTGGTGGCTGCCGATATCAATCAACTTCGGCGTCATCGCGTATGTTTTCCTGGTCGCCAGCCTCCACTGCTGGACGGGAAACACTCTGATCCGCTGGCTGCACGACTGGAATG
>DASQID010000448.1:0-14144 GCA_035631775.1 Acidobacteriota bacterium | reverse complement strand
TCGGCGCGGTGGCCATTGTTACCCTCATCCTCGGCGGTGTCGGGGTTATGAACATCATGTTGCTTTCGGTCGGGGAAAGGACACGAGAGATCGGAGTCTGCAAGGCTGTGGGGGCAACGACACGACGCATCCTCATGCAGTTCTTTGCAGAGTCGATGGCCCTGACATTTTTGGCCGGTTTGTCGGGGATGGGGATCGGATGGGGACTGTGCGCCCTGATCAACAAACTGCCGAAGATCGATTTCTTCGCAGGAATGATCGTGACGCCCGAGGTGGGGTTGATGGCCTTCGGGTTTCTGATCCTGGTTGGCGTGCTGTCGAGCATATATCCGGCGTTCATTGCAGCGGTGGTGGACCCGATCGAGGCCCTGAGGTACGAATGAGAATCAGATGATAATCGAAATAGTCAAGCGTGTTTTGGAAAATCTGGTGGCATACGGCAAGCGTTCTATGATGACCGTCCTGGGCATCATGTGGGGAATCGCTTCGTTCATTTTGCTCATAGCCTACGGAGACGGTTTCCAGAATGCGATGATGTTGGGATTGCGCTATTTCGGCGACAACGTGGTGGTGGTCTGGAACGGGCAGACCTCCATGCAGGCCGGCGGCGCGCGCTCTGGCCGTGTCATTCGGACACAGCCGGAGGATGCCGAGATGATTCGCCAGCGCTGCACACTCGTAAAGCGCGTCAGTCCGGAGGTGTACGACGACATGCAGCTGCGCTGGGGCGACCGGATGACCACTGCCGGCATACGCGCCGTCAATGATGAATACGGCCCCATCCGCGGCATGTTCATGGCCGAAGGCCGCTTCCTCAATTCGGAGGATATGGCATACATGCGCCGGGTGGTCGTATTGGGTTACGACCTGAAGAAGAAACTCTTCAGCCAGGCACCGGCGCTTGACCAGGATATCGTGATGGAGGGCGTGCGCTTCACCGTCATCGGCGTGCTCAGGAAAAAAATCGCCATCTCAAACTACTTTACGCAGGACGACTACTGCGCGCTCATTCCCGTCAATGTGATGGGCACGATGCGGGACATTCGGTACAACAGCGTAATGGTGTTTCAGCCCGTCAGCGGTGCCATGGAAGACGCTGCCGTGCGGCAGGTTATGACAGTCCTGGGCGAGATCCACAAATTCAATCCCGCCGACGGAAAGGCCCTGATCATGCAAAGGTTCAGCATGGTCTTCGGCATCATCAACGGTCTGAGCATGGCCACCAAGGGGCTTCTCAACGTAATCGGCCTGTTCACGCTTGCCGTCGCCGGCGTCGGCATCATGAACATAATGCTGTTCTGCGTCCAGGAAAGGACGCACGAAATCGGGGTGCTGAAAGCGCTCGGCGCACGGAAGCGGCACATCCGTATACAGTTTCTCGGGGAAGCGCTCGCGCTGTCGATCATCGGAGGAATCCTCGGCTACCTGCTTGCGATCCTGCTTGCCAACTGGATCGGTGCGATTCCGTTCCTGAGTGATTTGTTCGAGGACAAGAGCCGGCAGGGAGACATTCACGTGCTGGTGGATACGCGGGTCTTCTTCACTTCGTTCGTCACATTTGCAGTTATCGGGCTGCTGTCCGGCACATGGCCGGCGATCAAGGCATCACGGCTCGATCCCGTGGAAGCCCTCCGCACTGAGTGAATTGCGGACTGCGGATTTCGGATCGCGGATTGAAAGAGGGCATCCGGATTCCGTATGGATTGCACGCCAATCGGTCTTTTAAATCTGCAATTCGCAATCTGCAATTCGCAATCTATTTGTAGGCCAGTTCAGGTGTGACAATGTCTTCGACGGCGTGGCCATCCCCGGCGGCCGGACCGTACCACACGCTTCCCCCGAAGGTCGTGATGAATATCATCGCCGGATTGTACGGATCGGGCACCACCCGGTGGCCCCACTTGAAGTTGTACCCTCGTATCCGCTGCCAACTCCCTCCGCGGTCGGTCGAACGCCAGGCGGACGATTCGAAGCCGCAGGCATAATACAAGTTGTGATCGCGCGGATCTATCGTGACATCATAGATGTGCTGATCCCTTGAGAGCATGTTGCGCCACGACTCGCCTGCGTCCCCGGACACGAAGATCCCGCCCTGCACTGCCTCCCGGCCCGTGTTGCGACCCCAGGCGGCAAGGCTCAGCCGCGCAGGATTGTCAGGATCAACGGCAATTCCATTCGGGCCGTTAAGCCCTTTCGGCAGCTGTATCCGCTGCCAGTGTTCGGCAGCGTCGGTGGAGCGGTAAAGTGCGCCATCACTTTCGTTGCCGAAGCTGCCGTCCTCGGATCTGCGCGCCACCACCAGATAGAGAACGCCGCGCCGGTCGCGGGCGAGGCGCCACGCGAAGGGTTCCCTTCCGTCGAGCCCCTGGTTCTTCATGGCCCACGTGCGACCGCCGTCGCTGGACTTGAAGACGCCTTTGCCGAAGCCGGTGACGTACAGGACGCGCGCATCGGGTGTACTGCTCGGATCCAACAGGATGTGGGTTGCTGCAATCTGGGGCAGGTTGGTGCTCGCATTCCTCCATGATTTGCCGCCATCCTCGCTCAAACAGACGCCGCCTCTATACGTCTGGGGGCTCGCCCTGCGCCACATCTTCGGCCTCGGCAAGTCGTGCGTCCCGCTCATCACGGCCCACATCCGCCCCTTCACGGCCGGATCAAACTCAACCCAGTATGTCGTGTTGACCCAGTCTTTCGGGACGCCCTCGCTCGCGCTTATCCAACTGGCGCCCCCATCCTCGCTGCGAAAAAGGCCGATGTCTGTGTAGGAGATAAAAACACGCTGCTTGTCGAACGGATCGAAATGCACGCCGTAGTTTGTAGTGACATCAAGCCCGGTCGTGGTATAGGACCCCTCTGGGGTTTTCCTGGAATAAACGCCTTGCCACGTCGCGCCCCCATCCACGGTGCGCATCGTTCGCCCATAATCGGTTCCATAGCAGATGTCGGGATTGACCGGAGAGATCCCGAGGTTGAGGGGGTTTTCGCCCCATCCCGGGCCGAACCGCTCCGTTATCCAGACGTCGTGCAGGTTGGCGGCCGGAGTGCGCGATTCCTTCCACACAGGCTTCCAACTCTTTCCGCCGTCTGCTGTCCGTGCCACCCCGAAGAAAGCCTCGCGATCCGCCGGATCGTTCCGCAGATTGCTATAGGACACATAGGCGACATCGGGATTGGTCAGACAGGTGGCGATTGCGGGGAACCGAGTCTCCGGTGCTGTCGAAGCAGGCCCCAAGCCACTTTCCCACCAGGACTGCCCTCCATCGTCCGAGACGTAGAGGCGGTTCCCTCTCCCCTTGCGCGATGGAGTACTGGCATAAAGAACAAGCTTCCAACCGTTGTGAGGAAATCCTCCGGAAACATCGATGAAGGCTTCCACGCCGGGCGGGACGGTTCCCTGAGACCAGTTGCCGTCTTCGCGGACCGCGACGGAATTCCTTCCGACGACGTAGAGCCTTCTGTTGCCGGACGGCGACCTTGGGTCTACGTATATCTTTCGAGCCCCTCCTGGGAGAGGGGCGTCTTTCTTCCAGTTGGTCCCGCCGTCCTCAGAAACCTGAAGCGATACTTCACCCGCCACAGAAATGGCAGCATATAGCAGGTGGGAATCAGCCGGATCGACGGCTAGTGCCGTTATCGTGGGATAGCTGCCGCCCTCGCTTGCCAGTCTTGCGCCGCCATGGTCGTCCGCCATCTCCAGACGCTCGACCGCCTTTGGCCTGGGGAAGACAAGATTCCAGGTCCTGCCTGCGTCCTCGCTGCGCCAGAGCCCGGCCGAAGCCGCATAAATGACTTGGGAATCCACCGGGTCGAACACGAAAAAGCGAACCGGTGCCCGGAGGTTGAACATGCGCCAGGAATCGCCGCCGTCCTGGGAGATGTAAGCCCCTGTCATGTCACAGGCAACCAGAACGCACTTCGGATTGTGCGGACTGACCGTGGGCAGAAACTGCGCGCCCCCGCCCCCAGGACCGAGAACCTTCCAGGCATCGAGCCGCGGTGCGGCTGCGGGCGATCCAGGACCTGAGGAGTGTTCGAGAATCGGAAGGAATATAAGGGCGAACAATATCTGCATCAGTCGAACCACAATCACACCTCCATGAATTGCGGATTTCGGATTGCGGCTTACTGATGTGTTTATCAATCCGCAATCCGCAATTGACAATACGCTTGCTCTGCATTCAGGATCACATTTCGCACACGTTCTTATCAGGCAGCTCATTCAATGTCAATTTGGGAGGGGAGTATGCGCAGACGAGAGCTGATCAAGGCAGGTGCCGCGGCGATTGCCGCAGGCGGCTTCAGGAGTTCGCGGGCGCTCGCCGATGTCCCCAGCCATCGTTGGGACGGCTATGATTTCGGTCCGGGCCCCAAGGTGACAGACCGCCTGAACCAGGGGCCGTTCGGCATCGAGCAGGATCAGGGGTGGTTCACCATTGCGTCCACCACGCCGTCGGATCGGCCTGTGAAGAACTTCGGTCTTGGTCTGGTCGGGTATACGTGGGAAGAGAGCGGACCTTCGCTGGCTGCGCGCAAGGGGTTGGAGAGCCTCGAACAGCACGTGGACAAACTGGCGCGACTGCCCTTTGTGGATGTGCTCTATATCCGCTGCGACTGGCGCGACGTCCAGTCCCAGCCTGGAAAGCTCGACCTTCACCCAATCTGGAAGCTGACCTTCGAGGCGGCCAGGCAGTACAACCTGCGGGTAGCTTTTCGCGTGCAGCTTTCGAGTCCGAACATTCAGCCGAAACAGATCTCGATGCCGGACTACCTGCGGGCGAAGGTCCCCCTTGTCAAGATCGGACAGTTGGGCGGGGAATACGGCGATGCCGGATTCCAGGAACCGCGCTACGACAACCCTGAGTTTCAAAAGGCATTCCGTGACCTTACCGAATTGCTGGCAGGGCGTTTCGACAGCGATCCCATTGTGGAGTACGTGGACATGATGCAGTACGGATTCTGGGGAGAGGGTCACACATCCAGCCTGCCGAGCCCGTTTCCGGATTATCTTACTGCGGAACGGACTTTCGTCGAGATGACAAGGCTCCAGATCGAATCCTGGAAACGCGCGGCGATTGCCGTCAATACCCAACCCGACATCAGCAACGTGGGGAATCGCGAAGTGATCGACATGTCGGTGCGTGCTGGATGCTGGCTCCGGTCCGACAGCATCCTTGTGGAGGAGCCCGTTCAGATTGAAGAACTGTCCAATCGTCCACCGTGGCTCGCGGTAGTCATGGAAGATGGATACAATCGGCAGTACGACGTCATGATGGACAGCATGCGGCCCGACAAGGCCGGCGTAAATCAGCGTGAGATGGCAATGCTGCATGTCCTCGACTTGGGCGCCAACTATTGGTCCCTGTGGACGGAAGCAGACAATCTCAGAACCTATCATGAGCGGTACCCCATCGGGTTCACCACCCTCCAGCGGCGCATGGGGTACCGGGTCCGCCCATCCTGGGTCTGGCAGAGGAAACGTTACGACACCAGCGAAGTCATAGTCGCGTTTGCAAATGATGGTGTTGCCGGAGTGCCCGGGGTATTGCGTGTGTACATGCAAAGCCCGGACGGAAGAGTCAAAATCGGCGGGAGTCTTGATGCCGGGCATCCATACGGCGGCAAGTTGCGGCAAGCGTCTTTCATCCTGCCCAAGGGCCTCGAGGGAGAGCCGATGGGCCTGCGTGCCGAGATCGAGACCAAGAACGGGGTGCGCCGGCCAGTCCGTTGGGCATGCGCGCAGCCGCTCAACCCTGACGGATCCTACCCCATTCAGCTCAAGAGGCACAGTGATGCGGATTGGCGCAAGGGAGTGTAGGAATTGCGGATTGCGGATTGAAGAAGGAAGCAATACGCAATGGGTAATCCGTCGATGGGCACGAGAGCATTCAGACAGCGGGAGCTTAGAGATTGCAGATTGCGAATTTCCTAGGTGGATTTCAATTCGCAATCCGCAATCTGCAATTCCGTGGAGATTTTCTCTATTCGCAATTTGCGTGCTAAGTGTGCTTAAATCGGGGCTGCGGTTAACGACAATAATCCGCTGACGGTTTTGCATTCCGACTGTCTGGCATCCGGGCGTTTATTGAGGTTTAGGGTCTGTCAATGATTAACGTTTACACTCTGCTGCTGGCCTGCGGGCCGCAGCCCGAAGGGGCGCGGCGGTGCTCGCGCCAAAGTGCAAACGTTATTCATTGAAAGACCCTTAGTTCCAAGAGAAGGGTATTGGACATTGAGCTCTGAGACGACGACTGACCTGACGATCAGAGGAATGAGCATTACCGACATCCCGGATGGGATGAGGCTGAAGGAAGCTGCCGGGTGGAACCAGACCGATGTTGATTGGCGGCGCCTTCTGTCTCTCGAACCGCAGGGATGTTTTGTAGCGAGCGAGGGGAATCGTGTCAGTGGCACTGTCACAACCTTGCAGTATGAGAAACGGTTCGGCTGGATTGGCATGCTGCTGACGAATCCTGACTCACGCAGGCGGGGCATCGGCACCCGTCTCCTGCACCAGGCCGTGGCCTATCTGGAGACCGCGGGAGTTGAGACATTGCGGCTGGATGGAACTCCCATGGGATACAACCTCTACCTGCGGCACGGCTTCGTGGACGAATACGAAATCCAGCGTTGGGAGGGCGTGTCGCCGGATGGAATCGGCCGGGGTTTGCCTCCTCTGCAGCCCGCAGATCTTGATTCTGTCTGCGCCTGGGACCGGCGTATCTTCGGTGCCGACCGTAGCCGGCTGATCCGATCTCTGTGGAGAGAGAATCCGGCTTTTTCGGCGGTCGCACATTTCGCCGGCGAAGTCTCCGGGTACATTCTCTGGCGTCCCGGGACACACGCCTGGTACCTCGGCCCGTGGCTCGCAACTTCGGCGGAACTGGCTGAGAGGCTGCTGGTTGAGATGCTGAGCCGCGTGCCGGATGAGATGGTCTTTGTGGACATTTGCACGAAGAATCCCTGGGGCCTGGACCTGATCAAACCTCTTGGTTTCAAATACCAACGTCCACTCGTGCGCATGTATCGAGGCCCTAACAGTTCTCCCGGCGAGCCCGCCTTCGTGTGCGCCATAGCAGGACCGGAACTCGGCTAGTTTCCATCGCGAAGTTCGATAAATCGCCCATCAGGTCAGGCCCCGGAGGTGCCCGAGCAAGTGGCCGGGGGCGCAGAAATTGACGATTGACGGTTTACGAATTTTCGATTGAATGTCTTCAATCGAAAATCGTCAACCATAAATCCTCACTCCGACAGGCAACCTGATGTTCTACGGCTGGAGAGTCGCGTGTGCTTGCTTCACGAATCTCTTTGTCGTCGTCGGGATCATCTATTACAGCTTCCCGGTCTTCTACGCGCCGCTGATCGAGGAGTTCGGCTGGAGTCGCGCCCAGGTGACGGCCGGATTCTTCCTCAGCATGGTCCTGGTCGGGCCGATATTCGGCATATCCGCCGGCTTCCTGATTGACCGCTATGGCAGCAGGAAGATTCTGCTGGCGGGGCTCGCCTTCGCGGGGGTTGCCTTCCTCGGCTTCGGCCGCATGCATTCACTTCCGCTTTATTACCTATTTTACTTTATGCAGACAGTGGGTTACGTGAGCGCCGGTCCTATACCGAACCAGGTGCTGATTTCCCAGTGGTTCGCGCGCATGCGCGGCCGTGCAATGGGAATCGCTTATGTGGGCATTGGAGTCGGGGGCGCGGTCGCACCGGTGTTCGCCCAGTATCTCACGCGACACTTCGGCTGGCGCGCGGCAATGTTCACGATCGGCGGGATCATTCTGCTCGTCCTGGTTCCGCTTACGATTGTTCTGGTCAAAAACCGGCCGGCCGAGATGGGGCTGTTCCCCGATGGCGGCCGGCAATCGGAAACGGCGACTCGTCAGGTCGAATCGGCGCCGGTTCCGCTGGCACACGCGGTGAAAAGTGCTGCCTTCTGGCTGATCCTGCTCGGCAGCCTGATGAGCATCGGAGCTGTGGGCGGAGTAATTCAGCACCTTCAACTGTACCTTCGCGACCAGAGCTTTACGCCCGAAAAGGCCGCCCTTGTCGCGAGCTATTTGCTGATCTCGAGCATCGTCGGACGCCTGACTATGGGATACCTGGCGGACCGTTTTCCAAAGAAGTATGTAATGCTGGCTGCGTGTCTGCTGGTGGCCTGCGCAATCCCGGCACTCTACTCTGTTGCGACTCCCGGTGTGATCTACATCTTTGCGATTGTCTTCGGTTTCGGCATGGGTGCGGATTACATGTTGATTCCGCTTATTACCGCGGAATGCTTCGGCGTGTCCTCCCTGGGAAAGCTAATGGGAGTGATTCTCACCACCGACGCACTTTCACAGGCATTTGCGCCAGTGGTTGTCAGCCGCATCTATGATCTGCACAAGAGCTATTATTGGGGCTTTGCGGTTCTGATCGGGATGGCAACGGCCGGAGCCCTGGCCGTGAGCCAAATCCCCAGGAAGCCCCGCCCGGAAGCGTCTGTGTGACCCCGATATTTCCGCCTAATGCTGATGATTCATGAAGGCACGTGTCAGGAGATGTGAAGTTCGGGCAATGCCTGCAATTTACCGACACTTGGGAACACTCTTTGCGTCCTTAGGGCTGGCGCAAGAATAACTTCACATTTTGCTGCTGGCCCCCAGGCCCGCTGGCCGCAGCCTGAAAGGGCCGTAATTCATTGACAGACCCTAAGCCAACCAGCGGTCGAGATTGCAGGCTACGAATTCGTCATCGTTCAGGTGCGGATAGCTGCGGTACACACGATCAATCTCCTCCGCTTGTCCCGGCGATAAGTCCTCCTCGGGATCGAGACACCAACGTCCGACCAGAAGTCCTTGCCTGCGAAGCACCTCGTGGATTCCCGCAATGCAACCGGCGAAACCATTCTGCACGTCAAAGAAGGCGGCGTTGGCATCTGTTATTTCTCCAGCGCAAGCCAGCAATTCTGACGCGCCGCGGCCGCCGTGGCGGCACTTTCTGATTCGCTCGAGCAGCTCCACGGCGCGCTGGGTCCAGACTGCCCAGTGTCCCAGCAGACCGCCCGCGAATCGGACCATCACCTCGCCACCGGGACGCGCGAAGCGGTATTCGGCCAGCAGGTCGAAGACGATGCTGTCATCGTTGCCGGTATAGAGCAGGACGTCATGACACCTTCCGCTGTCGGCGAGGGCACGGACGACGTCCAGAGTCTGATAGCGATTGAAGGGAGCCACCTTGACGGCGAAAACATTTTCGATTTCCAGGAACCGGCGCCAGAATGAATAGCATAGCTTCCTGCCACCGACTGCAGGCTGCAGGTAGAAGCCGAAAAGAGGGATCGCCTCGGCAATGCAGCGGCAGTGCTTGATCAACTCGTCCTCAGTGGCCTCGCGCAAAGCTCCCAGGCTCAGAAGCCCAAGGTCGTAGCCAATCTCCCGGGCCAGCGCAGCTTCGCACATGGCCTGCGAGGTGGCGCCGCACACACCGGCGACCCGGATGAGCCGTCTCCCGTGCCGCTGCTCGTGAGCCTTCATAGTTTCGAGCGCGAGATGAAGGACCGGTTCCAGCAGTCCCACCTTGGGATCTCTGATGGCGAACTGTGTGGTGTGGACTCCTACGGCGAGCCCGCCGGCTCCCGCGTCGCAGTAGTAGCGTGTTAGTGCCACCTGCCGGCGTTCGTCCAGCCTGCGGTTGGCATCCAGGGCCAGCGGGTGTGCTGGTATGACGGCACCGGCCTTGAGATTCGCCTGTACCGCCGGATCAAAATTCCGCGGGTTCACCGCTCCCGCCTCAGAACTTCCCATCGCTGACCTCAAAGTGAGTGGGCTTTTGGAGGCTCACACCGCCGGCCTCGATCCAACACGCAACCCACTCCATCAGTTGGGCGGCCGTAACCTTTGGAGGCCCAAGCAGGGAATGGCATCTGGCGGCATTGCTGAGAAGAGCTTTGTCCGTTTCTTCACCCGAAAAGAAGGCCTCACGTCCGAACCTTCCGGCGAAAAACAGGGCTGCTTGCCGCACCGAAATAATCTCGGGTCCCGTGATGTTCAGCACCGCGGGAGGAGATTGGCAGAGTGCCAGGGAGCGCAAAGCGTACGAATTCGCGTCCCCCTGCCAGATGGTATTGAAACGAGAAACGGTCAGAGGCACCGGCACTCCCTCATGGATTCTCCTCGCGATGTCCACGAGCACCCCATAGCGAAGGTCCATCGCATAGTTCAGGCGATAGAACAAAACCTGCGTCCCGTTCTGTCGCGAGTAATAATCGAAAATACGCTCGCGCCCCACGCAGGATTGTGCGTATTCGCCCACAGGATCCATGGGATCGGTCTCGACCGAACCACCGGACGATAGCGGCACGAGCGGGTAGACATTCCCCGTGGAAAAAGCCACGATACGAGATACCGAGAAGTGCTGTGCTACGAAGGCGGGCACCAGCGTGTTGATCGCCCATGTGACGTCAGGCCGGTCGGTGGATCCGAACTTGCGCCCGGCCAGATACAGCAGGTTCTGGCAGCGAGGCAATTGCGAAATGCTTCCCTGGTCCAGAAGGTCGACCTCGACCGTGTCGACACCGGCACGCTCGAGTTCGCGCCGTGCTGCGGGCTGGCTGAACCGCGAGACCGCGATTACCCGGCGGCGTATGCCCACCTGATCGGAGGCTCGACGGGCGAGACGGGCGAGCGAAGGGCCCATCTTCCCTCCCGCGCCGAGTACCATGATATCGCCTGCGATGAGGCGCATCGTCTCGGTGTCGGCGGCGGTTGGAGTCGAGAGCACGTCCTCAAGCTGTTCTTCCGTCTCGAAGTGCAACGCCATTCACCTTCAATTCTTGGCGGCTTTGCGTCTTAGCGGTGGCTTTTCAAAAAGCCACCGCTAAGAGGCGAAGCCGCCAAGAAGTTCTCGAAAATCCTCGGAATTCTCGCATAGTAGCACAAATTTCCAGGGAGAATTCTTATGTTCCGTGCCGCAGGGGAAGGATCCGCAGCTCGAAAAAGCCGTTCAAGTCATCATGGCGGAACTGGAGGAGAGCCCGCTCCCAAAACCGAAGCGGCCACCCTACCCGGATTATCACAAGCACTAGGTGTGTCAGGGCTTGAAATTTTCATTTTGGCCCCCCTAACCCACTTGTTTGCAGCAGTTGACGGGTAGGCAAGATGATATTCTGAAGACCCGACACCATCCGACAAATGAGTGCTATAATGCTTAATTTTGTTCGAGAAGGAATTATCCGGTGCAGCATAGCTGCAACCAAGGGAGTCTGGTGTTCCTTCGCGTATTCGCGCCTTGGCGGTGGCTTTTCAAAAAGCCACCGCTAAGAAGCAAAGGCGCCAAGACAGGTGTTGTATCCTTGCTGGATTGGCAAGGATTTGAAGGTTTGTAGTATGGTATTCCCGATACCGACCGATCGCGCGGCCGTTAGAAAAGTGGTTGTGGCGACCACGGTCATGCTGTCCTTCATCTCCTTCTGGCGTGCAGCGGCAATCGTTCTGTGCGACCTGGCCTCCTCCGCATACTATGCCGGCGGCATTGCCGAAGGTTTCCTCGGAAAATCCGCACCCTGGTTCATCCTTGGAGTAATGCTCTTCTCGTATGCGGTGCGTGCTGTTTACATTGAGAGCTGCAGCATGTTTGTCCGGGGAGGCGTGTACCGTGTGGTTCACGAGGCACTGGGAGGCACCCTGGCGAAGTTCTCGGTGTCTGCCCTCATGTTCGACTACGTCCTGACCGGCCCGATCAGCGGTGTCAGCGCGGGCCTCTACCTGGCGGGTTTGATCAACGAGACGGCGGACCTTCTGCATGCTCCAGCCTTGACGGTGAATGCGCCGTATTTTGCGGCGTTCTTCACGATCATGGTGACCCTATATTTCTGGCGCAAGAACATCATAGGAATGCACGAATCGAGCCAGAAAGCCCTCCGCATTATGCAGCTCACCACTGTGATGGTCGTAATCCTAATCCTGTGGTGTTCGCTCACGGTGATACTTCGAGGGTTTCGTCCGGTGCCGTTTCCGAGCCTCGAAACAATTCATTTCACCGAGGATGCGGTGGGATGGTTGAAGGGGACGTTCGCGACCAAGCTTACGCTGATAGCTTTGCTCATCGGATTGGGACATTCCATTCTGGCCATGAGCGGCGAGGAAAGCCTTGCCCAGGTTAACCGCGAGATTGCATCCCCCAAACTCAAAAACCTCAAGCGCGCAGGCGTGGTGATTTTCATTTACAGCATGTTGTTTACCTCGCTCGTCTCGTTCTTTGCAGTCATGCTCATCCCGGACGGCGAAAGGGTAAGCCACTACCTCGAAAACCTCATCGGCGGGCTGGCCATGAACGTGGTAGGTCCTTTGCCGCTGCGGATGCTCTTTCATGCGTTTGTCGTGGTTGTGGGCACAATCATTCTGTCCGGTGCCGTAAATACCGCAATCGTCGGTTCCAACGGCGTGCTCAACCGGGTAGCCGAGGATGGAGTACTTCCTGACTGGTTTCGTGCACTGCACAGGAAATTCGGGACGACCGCGCGGATCATTACCATGATCGTCGCGCTGCAGATTATTACCGTCATTCTGACGCGCGGCAATATTCAGCTGTTGGGCGACGCCTATGCCTTCGGCATCATGTGGAGCTTTGCGATGCAGGGCCTGTCGGTCCTGGTGCTGCGATTCAAGCAGCCGGAAGAGCCGGAGTGGAAAGTCCCGCTGAACTTCCGGTTTCGGGGTCGTGAGATACCCTTCGGACTCGGCGTCATTACCCTCATCCTGTTCACTCTCGCAATTGTGAACCTCTTTACGAAAAAGGTGGCGACGATCTGGGGATTTGGCTTCACAATCTGCATCTTTGTTCTCTTTCAACTGAGCGAACAATATAACCGGCGGCGCGCTGCTGGAGCACGGACCGATCTTGAAAAGTTCAGGCTAGTCACCCAGGAGAATCTGTCCCAGGGGTCCATTGGTGCGCGTCCCGGTAATGTGCTGGTGGCCATTCGCAATCCTTACGAACTGGGACATCTCAGAAGGGTGATCGAGAGGGTCGATACTCGCAAGATCGATGTTGTGGCGCTGACGGTAAAGCGGATCTCCAGGCACGGCTCCGGTGGCTTTGAACTCGAGGTGGATCAGATTTTTTCTGATCGCGTGGCGGAGTTGTTCAGTAACACCGTTTCCGTGGCGGAAAAGGCGGGCAAGCATGTCGAGTTGCTGGTGGTCCCCGGGCGGGATTACAACCGTGCGGTTGTGGAGGTTGCGCAGCGATTGAAATCGGGCCTTGTGGTGATGGGGTTGTCCTCGAAAATGACCCCCTCGCAACAGGCCAAGGCCTTTGGCGATGCCTGGGAGAGGCTTCAGCCACCCCGTCCGCAGTTGTCACTCGAGATTCTCGACGAGAAGACCGACAAACAGACGTTTTTCAACATGGGTCCTCATCCGCCCAGGCTCTGGCCGGAGGATATTGACTTGCTGCACAGGTTATGGCTTGAGCTCACTGAATTGGGGCCCGGCCACAAGCTGCACCACCGGGACGTCGTCAGGGTGGCTCTGAGAAGGTTAGAAGCAGAGCTGCAATCTGCCGACGCCAAAGAGGTTATCAAGGAAGTGTGGAAGGAAGCGTCCGAGGAAAAGCGGCCGCCGGAAGAGCAGTTGCAGCAGTGAGGCGCAGCCCATGTTACAGTTGCTGCAACTCGCAGGCTTATATCACATCTTTATTTGTAGCACCCCAGAAACCTCGGAGATAGCCGCCGGTTACCGGCGCGCGAGGGAGACCATGGTTTTTCGCAGGAAGCGGCGCTTTGTTAAGAACAAACCCGCAGAGAGGGCTGACTTCACCAGTCGGGAGGATGTTACAAGTTCCGGTAGCACTGGCGAGGAAGCAGCCTACTTCAGATCTTCCGTCGATTCACATGCAACGGTCACGGTGGTGCTCAGAACCGGCGAGCGGCTGCGCGGGAGAATTCGATACTATGACCGCGACTGCTTCAGCATCGGATTGGTGCCGCGAGGGCCAAACGTTTTCCTGCGCAAGGATAGTGTTCTCTACATATCCGAGGAGTAGATTAGTTTCTGTCGGAAAACTCCACGAATCGAGCATCTGGTCAGGCACTAGAGGGCGTGCGCGTAAACGCTCGAGAATAACTTTGCATTTGGGATGAAAGAAAAGTCCTGTGGCGCCGGTCA
>DASQID010000447.1:0-3298 GCA_035631775.1 Acidobacteriota bacterium | reverse complement strand
AGACCACTGCCGACAAGGTGCAGGCGCTGAAAACCATCTCCCGCGATCCGGTGCCGCTCGAAACCCCGATTGGCCGGGACGGTGAGTCGGCGCTCGGCGACCTGCTGGAGGACCGCTGGGTCGGCCCGCCCGTCGATGCCGTCATCGAGAGCGACATTCGCGACGAGACGGCAGGTGGGCTCAAGACGCTTTCGCCCAAGGAAGAGAAGGTCATCCGCATGCGCTTTGGGATCGGCTATGATCGCGAGCACACGCTCGAGGAGATCGCCCGGCAGTTTGACCTGACCCGTGAGAGGATCCGGCAGATCGAGGCTAAGGCGTTTCGAGAGTTGCGCGGGCCGGAGGCGGTACGGCGCCTGCGGCCGCTGGTGACCATCCAGTAAGTCCAGGGACTGAACCGCCGATAAACGCCGGAGAGCGCCGATCTGACGTTCTGGCCCTTGTTCATCGGCGGGCCTGGCCCCGGTTGTCTCGTATTCGCGCGAGTTTTGCTAAACTTCCCTTATGGCTGCAGAGCAGACTGAATACCTCGCCGTCAAGTGCAAAGCTTGCGGGCAACAATTTGCGGTGGAGCGGGTCGCGCGACCATCAAACGAGATCCACCTCCGCCTCCCTGGTTTCAAGGCTTCTTACACCTGCCCTCACTGCGGCGGAACCTGCGAATACACGAGCGAAGATCTGATCGATTCGCTCGCCGGCGGCGAACCAGAGGGGGTGTGAGATCCTGGCCGTGCGCGTCGAATTCCGGTGTTGCGAGGCTCGCGCTAGCCCGGCGTAAGAGCGCGCCGTCTTTGGACAGACTGCGGTTGTGTTCAGCGAGCAGGGTTGGGCGAATCGACCGGGAGTTCAATGTCGGATCAAATTTTGGAAGGGTAAATGAGGGCACCGGAGATCCCACATCGGCAGTATCGAACTTCCGAAGCCGTCACCGAAGGACATCCCGACAAGATAGCAGACCAAATCGCTGATGCCATTCTCGATGAAGTCCTGCGACAGGATCCCGTCGCTCGCGTTGCGCTCGAGGTGGCAATAACGGGATCTTACGTACTGGTGGCAGGTGAGGTCACCGCGGCAGCAGATCTGGCGCCGTCGAGGATCCAGGACACCGCCAGGGCCGTCGTTGCGGACATCGGTTATACGAACCGCGATTTTGGATTCTGTGCCGGCGACTGCCAGATCGACGTGAGATTGCGACCGCAGTGGACGGAGATTGCAGATGCCGTTGGTATCCGCAGTGAAGCGCCACGAGACCTCAAAGCAGGCGACCAGGGGATCATGACCGGCTACGCCGTGGCAGAAACCGCGGAACTCCTTCCTCTTCCGATTGTTCTTGCGCAGCGACTCGCTCGAAGGCAGGCGGCCGTGCGCAAAGAGCGCATCGCTCCGTACCTTCGCCCCGATGGAAAGGTTCAGGTGACCATCGAGTATGAAGACAACAGGCCCCACAGGGTTCACACTCTTGTGATCTCCGCCCAGCACTCGCCGGACGTGAGCCGGGAAGAATTGGTTGGCGGTATCAGACGAGATATCGTTGTTCCGGTGGTTCCCCCGGATCTCATGGATGAGGGGACGCAACTGTACATCAATCCCTCCGGCTCCTTTGTCGTTGGGGGACCCGCGGCTGACACAGGCTTGACAGGCCGCAAACTCCTTGTGGACACGTATGGCTGCGTCGCCGCGCATGGAGGTGGCTCGCTCTCCGGCAAGGATCCCACGAAGGTAGACCGTTCCGGGGCTTATGCAGCAAGATGGGCCGCCAAGAATCTGGTGGCCTCTGGCCTCTGTCGGGAAGCAGAGATCCAGATCGCGTATGCGATCGGTGTTATCGAACCCATTATCGTGAACGTTACGAGCCATGGAACGGGTCGCATTTCGGATGAGGAGCTTCGCCAGATTGTTCTCGCTGTTTATGACTTCCGCCCTGGCATGATCATCGAAGCTTTGCAACTCAGAAGGCCTATCTATCGCAGCGTGTCGGTTTACGGGCATTTTGGCCGGCCGGACCTTGATCTTCCCTGGGAGCGTTTAGACAAGGTGGAAGAAATCAGAAAGATTGAAAGCGATCTCCATCAATCCGGAACATCCTCGTAACGCTCCGAACCGTCGGTCCGGTGTCGGTCGTCAAGATGGAAGAATCTTGTTATGGCTGAATTGAACCTGGAAAAGGTTGAGCGCTACCTCCGGTCCCTTCTTGGAGAGCCAGTAACGGTGCTTGGCTTGGCTCCCCTCGGGCACCCGCCGGAAGACAAACCGATCAAAGGCTACGGGTACGGGACTCCCATACGCGTCGATTACCAGGCAGCCGGGCGCGAGCGCCGGAGCGCGGTGCTCCACACGCTCAGCCCGGGACCGTTTGGACATGAACACATGGCCGACCGAGCCCAGATCCTACTTTGGGAATATGGCGCCTTCAATCGTCTCCCTCGTCACGTTCGGTCTTTGGACGTGAGCGGCTTCCAAGCCGACGGCAATCTGATTTCTCTGGGCCAAGTGGAGGAAGTCTGTTTGCTGACGGAGTACGCCGAGGGCCAGGGCTATTTCTTGGATCTCGAGCGGCTCCGGGATGCCGGCACGCTCACCGAGATCGACTTGGCCCGTGCCGATGCCCTGTGCGACTACTTGGTGGAAATCCACCGGATGCCGGGGAGTGACGCAGGGCTGTACACTCGACGCATCCGCGAATTAGTGGGACACGGCGAGTGCATCATGGGCCTGACCGACTCTTACACCCCGCACCCTCTCGTTACGCCACGCCTGCTCGAGAAGATCGAGCATCAGTGCGTGAGCTGGCGATGGCGGTTGAAGGGCCTCACTCATCGACTGCGTCAGATCCACGGGGATTTTCATCCGTGGAACATCCTATTTCGATCCGGCGTCGATTTCCGGCTACTGGATCGCTCGCGGGGAGAATATGGCGATCCAGCGGACGACGTCACGTGCCTGACCTTGAATTATCTCTTCTTCTCCTTGCAGCGCAGCGAACGGCTGGAGGGGTGTCTGGAAACGCTGTTTCTGCGCTTCTGGGAACGTTACCTGGAAAAGAGTGGAGATCGTGAAATGCTGCGGGTTGTAGCCCCCTTCTTTGCGTTCCGCGGCCTGGTGATGGCCAGTCCGCTTTGGTACCCCACCCTGTCTGACACGATACGCCATCGGCTTCTTGTATTTATCCTTGCCGTTCTGGAAAAGGAGACTTTTGATCCCACCCAGGTAAACAGGTATTGTGGAGCGTAAAGCCCAGGACGCTTTTGCTGTGTGGATCACCGGTCTTCCGGCCTCCGGAAAGTCCACTCTCGCCGCT
>DASQID010000446.1:0-5706 GCA_035631775.1 Acidobacteriota bacterium | reverse complement strand
CCCCCACCCATCGAAAAGCGAGAGCCTTCAGCCGCGCTCTTCTTCGAATGGCAAGAATCGCATAAACTCTGATGGTTGTTCGGATTCCACGGGTCGCCGCCCTGCTTGATCGGAACGATGTGATCGGTCATCGTTGCCAGTGTATCCCGCCCCATCTTCGCGCATTCGCGACACAATGGTTCGTCTCGGAGATGCAGATCCGATGCTCGCCGCCACGCCCGCGAATTGTAGAACCTTCGAGTCGGATCGTCTTTCCTGTCTGCATCGTATTCTTTCTGCTCCTGCCTTCTATGCTTCTCACATCTGCCGCCATTCGTGAGGTTCGGACAGCCAGGCCAGGTGCAGGGTTTCTTTGGGGCAAGCGGGCTCACTTCTGCTCCTTCTCTGCCGACTCGAATGCCCTCAGGACAGCCGCAACTTGGCGCCTGAATTCCTCGGGTGTGCTGCCTTTCTTCACCCAGAGTCGCACCTTCCTCCGATGCGGTTCCTTCACTTGTTCATTCATCCTTTACCTCAGCGAGATCACAATCACAGGGCTTGCCTTCATAGGTACTACACCAAGGCGGATGCTCTTCCGTTTCACTGTCCGTTTTATCCATCACCTTTCCCACAGTCCGCCTTATGTACTTTGTACATATAAGGCGGGCGGACAGTGGACGGTGACTGTCCGCACTGTCCGTTTCGACCGTCCGCGGACAGTCAATTGATTGATATTTCACGACTTACCCCCTATCGTCCGCGACCGTCCGTAAAGGTTGCACGGACAGTCAAAATTGCGACCGTCCGGCGGACAGTCAATTGTTGCGAATAATGCACTTACAGGAAAACTCACATTTCTCACGAATGACGGTCGATTTGTCTCAGTCATCGCTGTTCGCCAAGGCCGTAAGTTGCCCTTGTTCGGGGTCTGGTTGATTCGGTTTCGGGCGGTAGAAAACCGAATTGCGCGGCCCCGTGCACTTCTCCCATTCATCCGTGGGTAGAAGTTTGAGCAGGGCCAGCGCCCGATTCTTATCAACACCGAGACGCTCTTCAATGGCCGCCCGATTTACCACGCCTCCCGCTTTCCAGATTGCCTCTGCCGCCTCGACTGTTTTCGCTTTGTCCTCCATGTTGACTTGAGGGACTTCCTGAACCTCGAACCACAGAGTTTCAGGATCCAAGATCAGCGTGAGTGGTTCAGGCTCGACGTCATTCCGCAGAACGAAGGAGAGTTTGCGCATGAGCCGGCCGTCGACGGTTTCACCTTGGCCGCGGAAGATAAGCTGTGTGTCGATCCAGTCAGTGAAGACGGAGCTGCCCCGCGAGAACTGGCTTTCGTCTCGCCCTTCGGTCTGCTTCCCGTGGTGATGCACGGCAATCAGGGCAATCCCGAATTTCTCGATAAGCCGATCAAAGAGGTCGATCACGGCGCGCATCTCATTGGCGCGGTTTTCATCTGCGACATGCAAGCGGTACAGTGGATCGAAGACGGCAACTTCAGCCTTGCTCTGCTCAAGAATCATCTCGATTGCGCGGTAGCCTTCCTTCGAGTCAATCTTCAGGTTCGGCGCGTTTACCAGGGTAGCGCTGTGAAACCTCAAGTCCTCACCCCCACGGGAATCAATCATCTTTTTGAGACGGTCCTGCATGGCGTGGGGGGACACTTCCGACTGAATGTAAACGACACGGCGGGAAAGCGGGATCGGGAATTGTCCAAGTACCGGGATCCCGGCCGCCAAGGAGAGAATCATGTTTTGAACAAGCATGCTCTTCCCTTTTTTGCCCGGGCCCGTGAGCCCCAGCCGGCTGCGCGGATAAAGCAAGCCGCGCCCGATGATGGCTTCGCGGTTCGGCAGGGTCTTTCGGATAAATTCGGTTACGGGGGTGATTTCGATGTATTGAAATTCCGGAGGCAACACGGGTGAGTGAGGCAGCGAGCAGAAGGCCTCGAGGCTGTGCGTGAGCAGGTAATCATCCAGCCCGCACTTTTCGCCCTTCGGTCCGTCCGGGAGATCTATCTTGCGGACATGCGCGCGGCGGCGCTCGAGCTCCCGCGAAAGTTCGTAGAGTGCCGTCGCGACTTCCTTTTTTGCACGCAGGTCACTGTCAAAAACCAGATATGTGCTCCGATATTTCCACTCCACCAGGTCAAGATCCGGGATTGGAACGCTTCGGTTTCCATTTCGCTGCTTCCAGGACCACACCCCCGGTATCGCGATGCAGCACAAACCCTCCTGACAGCCCTTGAGCGCCTTTTTTTCGCCCTCGGTGATGTATAGCGGAATCTTATTGTCCCTGAGATGTTCGGGGGTGATCATCGGTGGGATATAGAGCCTGTTCCCCGAGCCCTTGGCACTGAGATATTTGTGCGGCTTGCCATTTCGATCGACAAAGGGCGTGTTCGGCTTGACGCGGACGAATTCGGCCTTGCTGTTTTGACTTCGATATGGAATTGCGAGGCCCGGGCCCGCGTCGAATTTCAGGATCTCTCTTACCTGGTCCTCGGTAGCTGTATAGAATCCGGACTGGTGAATGGTTTCGTCCGAGAGTCCGCTCAGTCTCAGGTCTGCAAGGTGCTTCTGGGATAGGATCGCCAGCGCCATTAAGAGACCTCCCGCTGGCGCCACAGTTCGGCCTCGAGCTCGCCCAGGTGCGCGATAGCAATTGCCAGGTCCTCTTGATAGGTCGCAAGGTTGCGTTGGAGCTGCTGCTGTGTGATGAGCAGATCGGCGATCGTGCTCCACAGCTCAGGTAGGCACTGACAGGGCTTGCGCCGCGGCAGGAGTCGCTGTAAGATTGATCTGCGCGTGTTAGATTTCCCGGCCGGCGGTCCGCAAGCCCCGGCCTCTTTTTTTGTCTGCATGGCCCCACCTCATACTGACTGCGTTTGTTCAAGCAGTCGATCGAGAGCCACCTTCGGCACCAGGATTCGCCCGCCGATTTTGAGAGTGGGAATTTCCCCGCGATGCGCCGCGTTGTAAGCCGCATTTTTGCCGATCCCGAGCATTTCGCCAACCTCGGCGATGCTGTAGGTTTTTTGTTTCTCGCTCTTTTGTTTTGCCATCTTGTTATCACCTCGCGTCCCTGTTATTCAGCATTTTGTTCTTGTCGTCAATACCCATTCCTGCAATAATGCGTTTTTATTTACGCGTAATGGTTAAATTTCACGGTTTTGCGTTTTGACACAGGACAAAAGCCATGAAGAGCGCCAACGTAGTGTCATTGCTGCTAGCCAGGAGAGCTGAACTACACGCTCTCGGAAAGGTCCTCATTGCGCAGATCGCCGCGGCCGGAGAAACCGACGCCGGCGCATCAATTATTCGGATGGATGAAATCTTGCGAAAACAGAAAGGCGGGCACCTTCGCGCCAGAGGCAGACTCGCACAGCATGAAGAAATTCGTATACTGTACCGCGTCCTGCGGGCCTGCATCCTGGGGGATCGTGATGTGCCGTGGTTCAAGGATGAATTGCGGATACTCGAGAAAGCCGTGAATCAACCGGCTACCCTCCGTTCCGAAGCCTGTTCAGAATCGGGTCCATACTTCGTCGCCATCCTCAATCCTTTGCTGCGATCGGCCGTGCAGACCATGACGCGGTACACGAAGCTCCTCGCGTCCAATCCGGAGTTAATACCTTGCGCGCCGATTGGCGTCTGCCCTCTTTGTGATGCGCTATATCTGCGGTCCAAGTCCGATCAGGAATACTGCTCTCCGAAATGCCGGGTTTCCCGTTGGGCCAATGAGAAGGGAAAAGCCTATTTCGCCCGGAAACAGCGCGAACACCGCGCCCGGAAAATAGGTATGGTGGCAGCCAACCATCAAAAACCGTCGGATAAGTTGAGGAAAATTATCCGAGAAAAGCAGAGAAAACGAGAGAAAGGATAAAATAATTTAATACTGAAGAATTACTCCCACAATCTTCTGAAAGCCGCTCCAGTCCTGGCTTTCGTCAGCATATAAAAGACTTCTGGCATTATTAGGAAGTTAGATATTGTCTTGGTTCTCAGCCATCAAACCAGGGTTCGAATCCCTGTAGCGCTACCAATTCCCAAGCCTGACAATCCCCTAAGCAATCACTGCTTACCGGCGTTGGAAACTCGGGTCTTGCGCAGTAGTCTTATCGTGCCTGGGATTTCTTTGACTTTGGTGGGATGATGAAGCGGATGCTGTTCGGAATCCTGTCGTGTACGGCGTCAGTCTGTGCCTTTGCCGAACTTCAACCGCGTATGGGCGCACCGGAGTTTCCAAAAAACCCGATCTGGTGCGGCCTGCAAGGACAACAGGCCCCCACGTTGAAGAGCCTCCGCGGCAAAGTGATCCTCATCGATTTCTGGGATTACACCTGCATCAACTGCGTCCGCACCTTTCCGCACCTGAAGGGGTGGTATGAGCGTTACCACGCCTTGGGACTCGAAATCATCGGCGTTCACAAGGGCGAATTCGGCTTTGCTTCCGTGCCTGAAAACGTGCAGCTGGCCTATGAAAGATTCCAGCTTCCATATCCCACCATAATCGATGTGAAGGACGTTATGTGGCGGGCGTATGACTGCACTGCCTGGCCCGTCTCCTTTCTCATCGATCGCCACGGCTACATCCAGGAAGTGCATCAAGGAGAAGGCAGCTACAGTCGCTTTGAAAAGGAAATCCAGGTCGCTTTAAAACAGGGGCACCCGGAAGTCGATATCTCCCGACTTCCAATAACCGCGGAAGGCCCGATTTCCGGACCGGACTGCGGCCTTGCAACACCGGAGATCTATGTCGGATACGCTCGTGCAAATCTCTGGAGTGGGGGTATCGCGAACAAAGAGGGTTTCCACCGCAACAAGGTCGTCGCGTACGCCCCGACTGCAAGGCGCGTCCCCAAAGGTTTCTTTACCGAGGGCAGGTGGCTTAACGAGGCCGACGCGTTTGAATCTGTCGGAGGATCGGAGCAAGGTGAGGCAGCAAGCCTCGGCATCACCTATCGTGGACGTGAGGTCTACGCCGTACTCGGGCGCTCCTCGAAGGAACCTGTTGACGTGGTTGTAACGCGCGACGGGCAGGCAATTCCAGTTTCAGCGCGCGGGAAGGACGTTCACACAGATGCCGGCGGCAACACTGTGATCACGATCGACGCCCCGCGCATGTACTATGTAATCGCAAGGGAGGACTCAGGAACCCACGAGCTGAAATTCACACCCAAGAGTGCTGGAGTCCAAATCTGCTCATTCACATTCGGGAATCGCTGCCTGGAAGACTGCGACCACAAATGAATCGGGGGACAGGCTACTCAACCCCCGACTGCGACGATCGATGCGAATTCGGGGCTTGAGTAGCCTGTCCCCGTAATTTGGGCTATACTCGCTGCTCGCACTTTCCGCCCGTTCGGCGAGGACCCGGTGAGAACAACCAGCCTCTTTCGCCTTTCCTTCTCCACACACTCCATCAGCAGGATCGCCATTACGCTTGTGGTACTGATCGCCGGCCTGGACCTTGTCGGGTGGGCTCTGGATATCGGACTCCTCAAAGGAATCGTCCCATATTCGACTCCGATGAGGGTCATCACGGCTCTCTGCTTCCTCATATCCGCGGCTGTCCTTGCCTGTTCGCAGGGGGAGGTTCTCTCTCGACGGAAGGTCATCCTCGCGTACACGTCCGGCATCGCTATCAGTGCAGTTGGGCTTTTGACGCTAATGTGCTGGCTGATCAATCTCAAGACGGGACACGAATGGTCGTCGGCAATGC
>DASQID010000445.1:0-4909 GCA_035631775.1 Acidobacteriota bacterium | reverse complement strand
AAGATCCAGCTCGGTTCAGCCGCTCCGTTGGAACGTCCCCTGACCATGGAGATCAAAGGGAGAAACCTGATTGAGGGCGTGCCGAAGACCGTCACGATTACCGACGAGGAAATTCGCGAGGCGCTTAGCGACAGCATCGGAATCATTATTAACGCGATCAAGGTCGCCCTCGAAAGGACGCCGCCGGAGTTGTCGGCCGACATCATGGATCGCGGCATCGTGCTCACCGGAGGCGGGGCGCTGTTGAAACGCTTTGACAAGCGGCTGGCGGAGGAAACCGGTCTCCCGGTCTTCATCGCCGAGGACCCTCTTTCGTCCGTGGTTCTCGGCACGAGCAAGATGCTGACGGATTTCAAACTCCTCCGGAGGATCTGTGTCCATTGACCTGGCTCCCAAGGCAAGGGAAGGACGCATACTATATGTTCTGATACCCTTGCTGCTCCTGCACCTGATGCTGCTTTCGTTGCAGATCGAGGAACCGGGTGGGACCCTGCTCGTCAGGAAATGGGTGCTATTGGCGGAGGCTCCGTTTCTGAACGCCTCTTCAGCTCTTTCTGCGGGAGTCAGCAGGATATGGCACAAGTATTTCTGGCTGCGAGGATCACGCGAGGATAATCAACGGCTCCAGGATACGTTGCGTCAGATGTCGTTGCAGGCGAATCGGATTGAGGAGTTGAAGCAGGAGAACCTTCGATTGCGCGGTCTCGTGTCTCTCAAGGACAGTATCTCATTCGGGACCATAGCCGCGAGAGTGGTCAGCAGGACGCCGAAATATCTCTCCAACGTGATTTATATCGATCGGGGAGCGAAGGATGGGGTGTCCGTGGATGAACCCGTGATAGCTGCCGGAGGCATTGTCGGGCGCACGATCCTGGTCAGCAGCTGGAATGCCCAGGTTCAACTGATCACAAATCCGGATGCTTCCACAGGCGGCATGGTGGACAGGACGCGCACTCCTGGGGTACTGAAAGGTTCGGGGGATGCACTCCTCGAAATGAATTATGTCGGCAATAATGAGCAGGTCAATGCCGGAGATGTCGTCGTCACATCGGGATTGGACCGCGTTTACCCAAAAGGTCTCCCTGTGGGTAAGGTGGTTGATTCCCGAAAGAGCAATTCTGTGTTCCGCGCCATTAGGGTGGAGCCAAGTGCCGATCTCGTCCGTTTCGAAGAGGTGTCGGTAATTATAATGAAAAAGCACGATTAGGTCGATTTAGCTATAGACGACTCGCAATGGAGGTATCGCAAATCGTCAGTGTTACTGACGCGCGATTGCATCGCATGAGTTCAATGGCTTCGATGCGGCCATGAAGCCCCTGCAGTTGTGCTTCAGCGGAATTCCTGAAGGTCCTTGTCGGCGAAGGCACTACCGCCGGTCCCGGCCCGACCGGTCGGCAACAATCACATGAAGTACTTTTTTCTGGCAATCGCATCCTTTCTCGCGATCGTTGCCCAAATGATTGCGGGAAATAATTTCTTTCTTTTTAATTTCCTGGATCTCTCGCTTCTCCTCATCGCGTATTGGGCGATCTATCGCAGCGGAACCCAGGCTCTTTTTGTCGGTTCGCTCACCGGACTTCTGATGGATGCTGTCTTAGGGTGGCCCCTCGGCTACAACGGCTTTGGCAGGACGCTGGCGGCGTTCGTCATCGGCCAGGCGGCCAAGAAATTCAACGTCGGCGAAACTTGGATTCGATTCGTCATCATTGCGTCGTCCTCCTGCCTGAGTACGTTGAGCATCTTCGTTCTCTCTTGGCTCTTGCAGCGCTCCTCCGACAGGATTTTCCTCGGCGCTTCCTTGATGCAGTCCCTCATTACAGCAGGGGTAGGAGTGGTCCTCTTCGCGGCCCTCGACTCCCACAACCAGGCACAGGCCAGGCGAGCGGATTAGTAAAGTGAATCTGCAGCAGGACTCGAACAAGCAGCTGATCCAACAGCGGATTAACCTGCTTTATATCCCGATTATCCTGATCTTCCTCGTTCTCGCCGGGCGTCTGTGGCAACTGCAAATAATCCAGGGATCGGAGTACGCCGAAAAAGCCGAACGGAACCGCATCCGAACGATACAGGTTGTAGCGCCACGCGGAACAATTTCGGACCGTAACAGCGTTCCCCTGGTTGAGAACCGTCCTTCTTTCAACATTCAGCTTTATCGCGAGTCAATCAAGAATCTGGAGGATACAAGTCGATTCATTACAGAGAAGCTGGGGATGCCGCCGGAGGATCTGGCCGAGCGCCTCCGCCGCAGCAAGAGCAGCGGGACTTATCAGCCTATCGTCATCAAGGGAGATGCGGGTATCGGTGATATCTCGGTAGTGGAGGCGCACCGCAAAGACCATCCCGAGCTCCAGCTTGGTCCGGAACCGCGCCGGCTTTACAGGTTGGGCAAAGTCGCCGCCCATGTCCTGGGATATGTCGGGGAGGTTTCCGAGGATGAGCTTTCCCGCGGCTTGTTCCAGGGCATCAGGGTAGGATCGCTGGTGGGCAAGACAGGCGTTGAACGTGTCTACAATCAGTGTCTTATCGGAAAGGACGGAGTCCGCCAGGTTCTGGTCGACAGCGTCGGCAGGGAAGTCGACACACTGGATGAGATTCCCTCGGTCATCGGCGGCGAGCTCACCTTGACGCTGGACCTTGACCTTCAAACCACCGCCGAAAGCCTTCTTCAGGACAAAGTTGGCGCGATAATTGCGATGGATCCGCGAAACGGAGAAATACTTGCCATGGCAAGCGCTCCTTCCTTCGATCCAAATGCCTTCTCCACCCGCATTCTAAAGCGGGATTGGGATCAATTGGTCAACGACCCGGATCATCCGCTGCAGAATCGGGCGATACAGAATGCCTATTCCCCTGGCTCCATCTTCAAACTGGTAATGGCGGACGCGGGACTCGAAGAAGGGATGGTGACGGAGGGGACACACGTCAATTGCAACGGGGCGGCCAGCTTCTACAATCGCGTGTTTCATTGCTGGCAGAAAAAGGGTCATGGCACCGTCAACCTCCAGACGGCGATAACGCAGTCCTGCAACATCTTCTTTTACGACTTGGGCCAGAGGCTGGGAATCTCCAAAATTGCCGAGCACGGCCGTGCCCTGGGATTGGGTGAACGCACCGGTATCGATCTCCCGGGTGAACGGAGCGGCGTCATGCCCTCCGCGGAATGGAAGGAACAGACGCGTGGGGTCAAGTGGTTTGCCGGGGAGACGATTTCAGTATCGATCGGCCAGGGTTACGTCACCGCCACCCCCCTGCAACTCCTGCGCACGGTGAGCGCAATTGCCACAGGCGGAACGCTTGCCACCCCGCACGTGCTTCTACGGGCGGAAGGGCTTCCCAATGATCCGAGCCGCTGGCCCGCACGTCAGATTCCGATCGGGGAGGAGAACACGCGCAGAATCAGGGCGGGAATGTGGGGCAGTGTGAACAACGGTGGGACCGGCCACAATGCGGCGATACCGGGATTTGACATTTGTGGGAAGACCGGAACCGTTCAGGTGTTGAGCAAGGAGACGAGGATTAGTTTGCAGGGCGATACCTCGGCTTTTGAGGATCACTCCTGGTTTGCCGGATTTGCCAATCGTGATAATCCCGAAGTTTCCGTCGTGGTGTTCGTTGAGCATGGTGGTAAGGGTGGTGTTGCCGCCGCCCCACTGGCGCACGAAGTATTCAAAGCTTACTTCGCGAAAAGGCGACACCCGGAGTTGCTTACACAGTTGAAAGATCCTGCCGTCGGGGTGAGCAGATGAGATTCGAACGCCGCTCTCTACTCAGCTTTGACTGGTTCTGGTTCCTCGCCGTGCTCGCGCTGTCGGGAGCCGGATTGCTGGCAATCTGGAGCACAACCGAGGGAACCAGCCTGAACTCCTACTTCGGACGCCAGCTCATATACCTGGGCCTGGCGATGCTTGCCTTCCTGATCGTCCTCTATTTTGACTACCATCTCTATTCCGATTATGTGACGCTGATTTACGCTGCCGGAATTGGAGTGCTGATCCTCGTTCTGATGGTCGGCCACACGATTCACAATAACAAGAGCTGGATCAAATATGGCGCCTTCACGTTCCAACCTTCGGAACTGGTCAAGATTTTTGTCATCGTAGCCCTGGCCAAGTACTATTCGGAATCGGATCGCGACCACCTGGACCTGACCGAACTGATCTTGGGTGGTTTGATCGTGTTCGCTCCAATGTGCCTGGTTGTGCTTCAGGGGGACCTGGGAACTGCAGTCACATTCCTTCCGATTTACATCGCGCTGTCGTTCATGGGCGGCATCAAACGCAAACATATAGTGATGCTCCTGCTGGTGGTCGCTGCGGCAATTCCCGTTTCCTGGATGATGATGCACGATTATCAGAAGGGACGCATCGAGACGGTCCTCAATCCGTCGCATGATCCTCGCCGCATGGGTTATCAGACGATCCAATCGGAAATCGCCATTGGTTCGGGCAGGTTGACCGGGAAGGGATTCAAACAGGGTTCGCAAGGCCACCTCGGATTCCTGCCCGCCAGACATACTGACTTCGTTTTTGCGGTGCTGTCGGAGGAGAAGGGCTTTATCGGCAGCATCACCATCCTCGCTTTGCTTCTCGTCATTTGCCTGCGGCTGCTCGGGGCTGCCAGGGAAGCCAAAGACAAAGTCGGTACTTTGGTAATTGTGGGCGTCCTCGCGTTGTTCCTGTTTCACATTGTGATTAACGTGGGGATGGTGGTGGGTTTGCTCCCGATCGCAGGAATTCCTCTCCCATTTGTCAGTGCCGGAGGCTCTTCGTTGATCTCCTATTTTGCGGCCATGAGCCTCTGCATGAACATCAAGATGCGCCGCTATGTCAACTAATTTGAATTAAATATTTGATTGCCCTATAATTAAAGCTCGAGCCGGGGAGACCGAGAGTCAAATCCGGGAACTATG
>DASQID010000444.1:0-3893 GCA_035631775.1 Acidobacteriota bacterium | reverse complement strand
ATTTCACGGGCAATTCCGCAGGCGGTCAGGGACTTCAGCGTGCGGAAAACGGTGACGACGCCGACCTTTTTGTCCTTCTTTTTTACCAGCGAATATATGTCCTCAACACTCAGGTGTCCTTCTGTACTTAGAAAAGTCTCGAGGATCAGATCCTTTTGGTACGTCTTCTTCAGGCCGTTCTGTCGCAGGTACGCGTAAAAAAGCTCAGTTTCCTCTTTCAGTTTCCGGTTGGGCATTATGAATCCTCCTCCATCCGTGGGGATGAATTAGGGTACGAGGTTTCTATCATAACACTGAGCCTGAACAATTCATGAAGAAAACCATGCGAGTGAAGGGTCTCAACACTCGGAACTGTCGATGCCCTGCAAGTCATGTGGCTTCTATCCCAGAACCCGGAGTTCGGCCATTTTGCGTCCCGGGGGGACGCACCGCGACGGGTCAGTGACCG
Organism: Acidobacteriota bacterium; assembly: GCA_035631775.1. Taxonomy (GTDB): domain Bacteria; phylum Acidobacteriota; class UBA6911; order UBA6911; family UBA6911; genus DASQID01. The sequence goes on along the minus strand of DASQID010000444.1, from coordinate 3,445 downwards.
GTTGCTGATCCGGCTGATAGCCCGGGAATCACATGTGAACTCCGTAAGGGCGATTCGCAACTAAACCTCATGATGCAGGACAGAAGGCAGCTGAAAGACGCGGAGGCTCAACGTTCCAGTCTCGCGAGGAAGGTGAAGCTGATCCGGTGGCGCTCGCTTTCGAGGATGTTGAAGCCGTGACAGCTCATCTTCTCAATCAGACCGGCTTCGCCGAAAAATCCAAAACGAATGAAGCGCTCCAGGAAAAATGCCAGACCGACGGAGCGATCCGGCCGGATGGTTGTCTGGACACAAAGCAGTCCCTGCGCGCGCAAGACCCTTCCGATTTCCTTCAGGGCATCATCAGGCTTGTCGAAGAGGTGCAGGGCTCCGCAGCAGTTGACGTAGGTAAATGAGGCCGCAATGAACGGCAGATGGAAGGCGCTCCCCCGAATCAGCACAATGTTTTTCAGACCCTCGCCCCGGATCAGCCGCTGGGCGTGCCGAAGCATCGGCCACGACAGGTCAAGGCCCACAACGAGCCCGGCGGACCGCCTGGCTATCGGCCGCGTAAAGACTCCCGGGCCGCACGCCAAGTCGAGCACCCGTGAGTCATCCGCCTTGCGTTGGTGCTGCAGCACAGTCTCCGTCTCACGGGAAAACGATCGGGAGCTGGCGAGATAGTAGCCGGCGCGTCTCCACGCGCTCTCATAGATAGAGGCGACCAGCCGCGTCTGCATGATGCGCTGAAATGGAGTGATGACTTCTCCCGGGTCGGTGCCGATCAGGTCTACGATTCCGTTACGGACCGCGAAGATGGAACCGCACGAGGAACACCAAAGCGCGGAACCCCGATTACACAGGGGTGTGCCTGTACAGCGCGGGCAGCGCATATAGGGGAGGATCGCGTCGAGCATAGAGGCCGGGGTCAGAACACCTTTGTCAGGATTTCGTGGCCGGACTCGGTGATTGCTATAGTGTGTTCGAAATGAGCCGAAGGGGCTCCATCCGTGGTGACGACCGTCCAACCGTCGGGCAGGATATGAACCTGCTCGGCGCCCATGTTCACCATGGGCTCGATGGCCAGAACCAGACCCGGCTTGAGTTTGATGCCTCGTCCATTGACCACATAATTGAGCACCATCGGATCTTCGTGAAGGCTTTTCCCGATCCCATGCCCGCCAAATTCCCGGACCAGTGAGAATCCGTGAGCCTCCGCATGCGTTTGAATGGCACGAGAGATGTCCGATAAATGTTTGCCGGGCACCATCTGCTCTATCCCCAGGTAGAGGCATTGTTCCGTGACTTCAAGGAGCTGCTGCACCTCAGGCGGGATATTCCCGATGGGAACTGTAACCGCGGCATCGCCGTAATAGCCCTGGTAAATGACCCCGAAATCAAGACCAACGATATCACCGTCCCGAAGCACGCGGTTTCCGGGAATCCCGTGCACGACTTCCTGGTTGATGCTGGTGCACAGACTGCGCGGAAAACCGCGATAGCCCTTGAAAGCCGGCTGCGCGCCGGCAGCCAGGGTCCTTTCTTCAGCTATCCGGTCCAGGTCATGCGTCGTGACACCGATCTTGCAGTGTGCACGGAGCTCCTCGAGTATGTGAGCCACAATGTTGCTCGCGGCTCTCATGATGTCGAGTTCGCGCCTGGACTTGAGTGTGATCATAAGTTTCCGGTTCGCAGTTGGCAGTTCACGGTTGGTGGTGCTTCGCGACCTACCAGTAGTTCCCAGCCGCGGCGAATTGCGATCTGTGAACCTTGATTTTGCTGCCTGCAATTCTCAGTCGACAATTCTACGCTAATTTACCCATTTGAGATGGTCCTGCGCAGGCTCCAGGCCGGCCGCCAGTGGCCGTCGATGGCTGAAGTTTTCCCAGACCTTATGAGTGAAGGATATCTTCTCCTCACCATAGGACCAGCAGTAAAACAGTTCGGGATCTATGGATTGAAAGTCTACGGTAAAGTACCCTTTGGGATGCGCCCCCAACTCAGAGACTTTGTCCGACCACTTGCGCAGCAGCTGTTCGATTTCCTTCAGAGCGGACGGAGGCACCTTGGAGGCCGTGTCTTCCGAATCAATCCGGCATCGCTGGCGAATCTCGTTCAGAGTGTCGACTATTCCGGCGGTAAACTCCGCAAGGACTGGGACGACCTGATTAGCTTCGGCAAGGCTGAACACCTTCGTGGAGCCTTGAGGCATGCAACATCCTCCTCCGGCAATGCCGCATCCAATGCACCGCCACCTTCTCTGTTGTCTGGTCTATTTTAGCGTCTCGAATACCGAAATGTTCCTTATCTGTGCCAGTCTCTCAAAAAACGGGATCGCCTTCCTCACCGTATGAGTGTTGATGAGGAAGCTGCCCAGGGTCACTGGCAATCTCGGCCGGGCCGCAGGGCAGTTCTGGCATACCCGGTACTCGTGAAGGTCGCCGCGTATGTGGGCCTCGCGGAGACGAACCATCCTTTCGGAGTTCCAGATTTCCTGAAGCGAACTCTTTCGTATATTGCCGATCGGCTCTTCCGGGTAAATGTAGCAACACGGAAAGACGGTCCCATCATAATGGATATACATGGGACCGCGCCAGAGAAGGTAGCAGGGATGCCGCAGCGGTGGGCGGTCTTCGCTGTCGCCCGGTATGGCGCTTCCCTTGTTGTGGACCTCGTCTTTTTTTATGCGCACCTCGTCAATTCCCTCGACGCGCCACATGCGAATCACTTCCGGGATCTCATTCTGATTGTCTTTGAGCCGCACCATCTGGATGATGCAGAAGATCTTCGAGCCCATTGCCTTCTTGACCCTCAGAAAGCCGTGGATGTTTTTGCAGACTTTCTCGAAGTCTCCACCCTTGCGGTATTTCGCGTAGGTTTCGGCGGTAGCCCCATCAACGGCAAATATGATGTAGTCGAGTCCGGACGCTATCAGTCTGCGGCTGGCTTCTTCGGTCAAGGTCGTGGCATTGGTGGAAAGTCCCGTGGGAACCCCGGCTGCCTTGCAGTACGCCACCATGTCGTAGATCTCAGGATTCAGCAGGGGCTCGCCGACACCATAGGGAACGGCAAACTCCAGATAATCCTTCGCTTCATCGATAATCTTCTTAAATAGGGAGAACTCCATATCCTTCGGAGGGAAATAGATGTTCTCGCGGGGACACATCGGGCAGAACAGGTTGCACTTTGCCGTGCTCTCGATGGCAAGGGTCAGCGGGCCTGCGGGGACGTGGGACCTCCGCAGGACATAGCTCTTGAGAAGGCCCAGCCGATTCTGCAACTGCGTTCCAAGAGAAGCCATCAGCAGCCCATTCCCATCGTCGTCCTGGCGCCGGCCACCAGGAACCCCTCAGTAGCTACCACCTGCAGAGCGGGTGGCTCTTGACGAAGCCCCCCGGAGGGGGGCAAGCCAGTAGCCCCGGGCAAGAGGCTTTACGATTGACGATTGAACGTCCGGCAGGTCCTT
>DASQID010000443.1:0-3921 GCA_035631775.1 Acidobacteriota bacterium | reverse complement strand
CCCCCCCCGCTGCCGCGCCCTTTCAGGCTGCGGCCCGCAGGCCCGCTGGCTTTGTTGCTCGCTCCTCACATACCACCCCGGGTATAGCTCGTCGCTCGCGCCTCGCCGCGGGCCTGGGGGCCTGCAGCAGAATGTGAAGTTATTCTTGCGCCAGCCCTTAGGCACAGCCACGAACATCACCGAATGTGCTTTGTTGGAGGAATGGAAGTGGCAGGTTAGGCGGGGGGACACCGGGCCGGGTTTTCAATCGTCAATCGCAAATCTGAAATCGCCAATTTCACGCTTGGGGACGTCGAACCAGCGTGACAAGATCCGTGAACAGTGCGAAGGCAGTCTGCTCGACGCTGGGATTGTTTTCGATGATAGCCAGCTCCTTCATCGTATCGGTATTGAGGATCAGGATATTGCTCAAGCCGCGGATGGCAGCGAGCGGATCGAATATCTCCAGCTCCTCGGGCTCCACCTTCCCTATCACCCGGCCGCCCTGGCGATATGCGCGCGCCACCATGCGGATCCGACGGTCACGTCGCACCGCCGCGCGGACGAGCCTCCCCGTCTCCTCTGAGATCCCCGTGCGCTGGATTTCAGACGGCTTCACGTGCCCGCCCATCATGGCTTGGATCAGCAAGGACAGTTTAGCCGCCGCATCCCAGCCGTCCAGATCCAGGCTCGGGTCTGCCTCCGCAATGCCGTGCTCCTGAGCATAACGCAGAGCTCCTTCGAAAGGGGCCCCCTGCTCCAATTGCGTGAGGATATAGTTTGTCGTGCTGTTTAGGATTCCCCTCAGGGACTTGATTCTTGTTGCGGGCAGCGTCTGTCGCATGAGATTGAAGACGGGCGCGCCGTCCATCACGGTGCCCTCATAGAGAAATCGCACGCCGCGCAGGCGCGCGAGGCGAGTCAGCTGTCGGAAGTGCGTGGCCACGGGCCCTTTGTTGGTGGTGACCACGTGCAGTCCTGCTCGCAACGCTTCGCGGATGAATGTCGCGGCCGGCTCCCCGCTCAAATCGAGGATGCTCGTTTCGAAGAGAACGTCCGCTCCGCACTGGCGGATGAAATCCATGGTTGAAGAACACGCCGGACCATTGTGGTACCTGTCGAGGTTGGTACCACGCTTCCAGGAATGCAAGATCTTGCCGATGGAAAGCCCGTTCGGATCCAGGCACATTCCGTGTTCCTTCGTGGCAATCCCGGTGATTTTCCACTCCAGTCCGAACTCTCTCAGAAACCAGGCGCGGCGGTCGAGCAACAATCGTGCAAACGCGCGTCCGACGTGGCCAAAACCGATGAGAGCGAGATTGAGAATCCGCGGTTCATGATTCATATCATCACCGGCATCCTTGTATGACCCTATGGCTGTGACTCAATGTGTGTTGTGGTCTCCAACACCTGATTGACCAGTTCGAGGGCGCGGTTCAGGTAGTCGGGCTGCGGACCGTAGCCGATGCGCAGGAACTGGTCCATTCCAAAATGGTCTCCGGGGACAACGAGGACGCTCTTCTCGTGGAGCAGACGTTCCACGAGCCGGGTGGAATTGATAGGCAGATCGTAACGCACATAAGCAATAGCTCCTGCCTTGGGCTCCACCATCCGGAACATCGATCCGTGGGTTTCTATCCATCTTTGAAAAAGCGGGAAATTCTGCCTGCAGATGCCGCGTGTACGCTCGAAGCATCGTGCGCGGCCGCCGGGTGAGAGCGCGACGCGGGCCAGGGTATCGCTCAGGGTGCCGGGCGCGATTGTAGTGTAGTCATGGTAGGACCACATCTTTGCGATCCTGTCCTTCGGGGCGACAATCCACCCGATGCGCAGACCAGGCAATCCGTAGGCTTTTGACAGTCCGTTTGTCACAATGACGCGATCGTATTTTCCCCAGAAAGTCTGGCTGGTATTGCCGCTTCTCTCCGATCCCTGGTAAATCTCGTCCGCCAATATCCATGCGCCGCTGCGTGCCGCCGTCTCGATGATCGCATTCATCTCCGCCGGGGTCAGGATTGCTCCGGTCGGATTGTTCGGATTGCAGACAACGATCATCCTTGTGTCGGCTGTCGCCGCCGATTGTAGTTCTTCCAGATCGGGCGCCCATTGAAGATCTTCCCGCAGGTGCACTTCCCTAACGCTCATCCCCAGGCTGTTAGTGAGTCCCCAGATTTGGCCGTAGTTCGGGAGGATGATGACGACTTCATCGCCGGGATCCAGCATGGAGTAAATTGTGATGAAGTTCGCCTCGCTGCCGCCGTTGGTCACCTCGACGTTATCCAGCGTGGCATTCGGGTAACAGGCCGCGATTGCCGATCGCAATTCGTCCGTTCCGTTGCTCTGATTGTAGAAGAGCGGAGCGTCCAGTACCTCCTCGAGGAAATCGGGATCCGAGATCAGTTCACGCACGGACATCGGGTGGACACTGCTCTCGGACAAATTGAACTTCACCCGATTTTCCCAGGTGGATTGCAGGCGCTCCATCTTGAACTCGTCCAATCTCATGCACTCTCTCCCTAATAAGGAGCCTGATATTACTACAAGGACGAAATTAACGAAATTGTTGTCAGGTTAGATCTTCCCCAATTTCCCCTAGACAAGCACGCCGGCAAGAGGGCACATAAAATTGGGGAAAATCTAGCCTGACAACAATTTCGGCATTTTGTCTATTGCCTAGCTGAAATCAATCTCTTATCCTTTTAGGGAAACTCGGGGCTCGCGTCAAAACAAACATATGCTTGGCACAATTTCGGAGCCGCAAAGCAGGGACACAACACCCAACAGTCTGCTTGTCCCATGTCTTCTCGTCTCCAGCGCTCTGGCACTCCTCGTAGTGATCATCACCTTTCCGACCGTGCCTGGGCACTCCTGTCTGAGCAAGGGCAGTGGCGCATTGAATTTCTCGAGAGAAGGCAGGACCGGTGAAGCCGGCATCGAAGGCGCCGGGGATGTTCCAACCGCTGAACAGCTGTGCCGGCTTCAGCAGGCACCTGCCGTGAGCCATGAAGTGCCGCATCATGAAGTCCTATTTCCGAGGCTCCCTCGAATCCTGCGTGTCTACCACTTCCGTCCTCCTCCACTATAAGACTCCAAGATCCGCCTCTGCTTTCTCGATCTAGCTGGACATACCGTTTTCCAAAGTCGACTCCACACGGGTCAGAAGGTTGAAATGAGCAGCCTTCTGGAACGGAGCATGGGTATGCAAGAGAAATTGCCAGATGGGCAGCTGGACGCGATCCGACATCTCGACACCTGTATAGTGGCGGACGCGATATCTGCTCTTAGAGTCAGGCTCCGGAATCAGGGCTATTCAAACGGAAGCCTGCGCTGCATGTTTGAGAACCCGGTTCCAATGATGGGGTATGCGGTAACAGGACGCATCCGTTGCGCAGAACCCCCCATGGTGGGACAACGTTTCGTGGAGAACCGCGAATGGTTCAAATACATCACGAATCTTCCTGATCCCAGGGTTGTCGTTCTGCAGGATGTCGATCATGCCCCCGGTTCTGGGGCGTTCTGGGATGAGGTCCGTGCCCGCATACACCAACGGTTGGGATGCGTCGGGGCCGTCACCAACGGTGCCGTACGCGAACTGGCGAAAGTGCGGGGGACGGGTTTCTACCTGTTTGCGGGGAGCGTCACATCATCTGGCGGCTATGCCCACATCATTGATGTAGGACACCCTGTGGAAGTCGGAGGGCTCGTGATTCATCCCGGCGATCTGATTCACGGGGATGTTCACGGCATTGTGACCGTTCCTCGCGAGAGCCTGGCCGCCCTGCCCGGCACCGCAAGGAAAATCCTGGAGATTCGGGAGCAAGTGTCCGGACTATGTGCGTCGGCGGATTTTACTCCGGAGAAGTTAATGACACTCCTCGCGAACCTGGAATAGCAAATCGTATGCATCCAAGAATGAAGGATCTGCGTCCATGATCATTCAAG
>DASQID010000442.1:0-3755 GCA_035631775.1 Acidobacteriota bacterium | reverse complement strand
CGATCCGGCCGGATGACTTCTATGCAAATTCCGGTTTCGATCTCCGGCACCAGATCAACGTCAACGCACTGTTCCAACTCCCGTTCGGGCGCGGCCATCGGGTTGGCGGCGGCATGAACGGCGTCGCGGATGCGATATTGGGCGGCTGGCAGTTGTCCGGAATCTACCGCTGGAACACCGGGCTGCCCACCAACGCTCCGATCGACGATGCCCGCTGGGCCACCAACTGGCAGGTTCAGAGCTTCGGCGTTTTGACGCGTCCGTTGGAGCCTTGTGTCACCAAGAGTCCGACTCCAAAGCTGTTCGGATGCGATACCAAAGGCGCTTATCAGAGCTTCCGCAACCCCTATCCGGGGGAAAGTGGCATGAGGAACATTTTCCGCCTGCCGGGTTACGTCGGACTCGACATGGGTTTGAACAAATCATTCAACCTCGGAGGGAACGAAAACCGCAGACTCGAAGTCCGCTGGGAGGCATTCAATGTCACGAACACTCAACGTTTCGGGGCGAGGGACACCAGCCGCAGCGGATACGGAATCGCGGTCGATCCGGCAGTTCGGAACCTGAATCCGCCGTCGAATTGGTCGAACTTTACGGGCATCCAGGGTGCGCCGCGCGTCATGCAGATCGGTGCACGTTTCACATTCTAGGCTCTTACTGCCGCCATTCTTGGTGAGCCCTTAGCGTCGGTTCTCAAAGAGATTTATACATGTGCGGGGGGTCATCAGACCCCCCGCTGAAGGTTGGCCATTTCCGTCCCGTAGGGCATACGCGTCAAGCTAAGGAATGGAATCATGTGCCGGGGTCATCAGACCCCCAGGTTCGTCGCCTCGGGCCGCGACCGGCGCCCACAGGAGATTCCTTTCAGCCCTCGGTTCTGCATGGGTGCTCTTCTCCGCAAGAAAGATGCCCACAAGTCCCCACAATGCAGTTGACAAATTCAGTCTGCATTAATACTCTCGGTCCAACATTTTTTTGCATTCGAAGGAAGGCGGCTGAGCCGCAGCCCTCGCGCCTGCGGCGGAGCAACAATTGCGATGTGGGTCCACATCGCATCACCGAATCATCGCGGGAAATGAGCTGCCTTGGAGCGAGGGGGGCTGGTGGCTGAACCGTCATCGATTCCATCTACCAGTCGGCAACTAATTGGATTTTGTGCAAATTGCTCGGGAACCCTGGCAGGGCATAGTTGAATCCTAAGGGGGTATTCGAATGAGATCTTTGTCTCGGCTTAAGACGTACTTTATTTTGGCTTCTCTCGCACTGGCCTGCGCGGCCGGCATGGCGTTCGGACAGGCAGGAACATCCACCATTCGAGGCACAACGATCGACCCCACGGGGGCTGTGATCCCCGGCGCGACCGTTACCCTCACCAATCCCGGCACCAACTTCACCCGCACGCAGACATCGAGCGAGACCGGAGGATTCAGTTTCGAGTTGATTCAGCCGGGCAAATACACGCTTGAGGCCGAAATCAAGGGATTTAAGAAGAGAGTCCTGACTGGGGTTCAGGCTCTCGTAGGGGCTCCGACAGACGTCAGGATTCAAATGGAGATCGGCAACGTTTCCGAGACCGTGACGGTCGAAGCGGGTGCCGCGGCCGTGGCAGTCAACACGCAGGACGCTTCACTCGGAAACAATTTCGTGACGCAGCAGATAGTCGAGCTTCCGCTGGAGGCGCGCGATACGCGCACCCTGCTTACTCTGCAGCCCGGCGTCACGCGGGACGGCTATGTGGCCGGCGCACGCAGCGACCAGTCGAACGTCACGCTGGATGGTGTTGACATTAACGAAGCGCAGACCAACGCGCTGGATTCCACTGTGCTGCGACTCAACGCCGAAGCGATCCAGGAGTTCCGTGTCGCAACACTCAATCCGAACGCGGATTTGGGGCGTTCTTCCGCCGCCCAAGTCAACTTGGTCACAAAGAGCGGCACCAACGCTTTCCATGGCGCGGGCTTCGAGTTCTATCGAACCAAGGGATTTACGGCCAACAATTTCTTCAATAACCGCGCCGGTGTCGATCGAGTCCCACTGCTTCGTCACACATTTGGCGGGGAAATTGACGGCCCCATCATCAAGAACAAGCTCTTTTTCATGTACAGCTACGAGGCGCGGCGCGACATCACGGCGACGAACGTTGTTCGGGATGTACCACTGGCAAGCATGGGTCGGGGAGAACTGCGGTATATTGACGCCAACGGAGCTGCACAAACGCTGACAACCGACCAGCTCAACCAGATCTTTCCCGAGGCCAGAGTCAATCCGATAGGGGTGGCGGTTCTGGCGGATGCCGCCAAGAAATATCCGGCCAACGACTTTACCGTTGGTGACAGCCTTCCCGGCCAATTGCTGAACACCGCCGGTTATCGCTTTAACGCGCCGACTCCTGTCCGGCTGAATTCAAACATCCTGCGCTTTGATTGGAACGTCAACTCAAAGCAAAATGCCTTTGTGCGGCTTGCCAAGATCTATGACCTCACGGGCCAGGCTCCGCAATTTCCCGACACGCCGGCTCCTAACACTTGGTCTCACCCTTCCGGTATAGCCGTAGGTCACAGCTGGACCGTGAATTCCAGGATAGTCAACAACTTCCGCTATGGAGTTACGCGTCAGGCATTCAGCCAGTTGGGAGACAGCAGTGCAAATCAGTTTAACTTCCGCTTTGTCTTTCAACCCTACGCATATTCGCGGACTCTTTCCCGCACGACCCCCGTGCACAACTTTGCGGATGACGTGTCCTGGGTAAAAGGAAGCCACACGCTTCAGTTTGGAACCAATATACGGGTGATACGCAACAACCGCATCAACTATGCGGGTGCCTACGATAACGCCGTCATGAATCCCTCCTTCTACCAAGCGGGCGGCAATGTGTTGTCTGATCCCGTTAGTGCGTACCTGACGGGACAGGGCCTCCCGGACGTGGCGTCGGTATCCGAAACTCAAAACGCAGTGTCGGCCCTGCTCGGCCGCTTCTCGCAGTACACCGCTAACTTCCAGTTCAGCAACACTGGAGAATTGCTCCCTCCCGGCACTCCATCCAAACGCAACTTTGCCACGGAGGACTATGACTTCTACTTCCAGGACGCCTGGAAGATACACCCCAATCTCACCCTGACTGCCGGGCTGCGGTATGGATTGAGCCGGCCTGTGTATGAGACAAACGGCTATGAGGTGAGGCCGACTCTTCCACTGGGCGAATATTTCGTCAATCGCCTCGCCGGCGCGGCAGCGGGAAATCCATACAACGAACCCATCACCATCAACCCTTCCGGTCCCGTCAACGGGAAGCCCGGCATGTACGACTGGGACAAAAAGGGCTGGCAGCCGCGCGTTGCTCTTGCCTGGTCACCCAGCTATGACAAGGGCTGGATGCGATCCATATTCGGCGCACCGGGAAAATCGGTGCTCCGCGCCGGATTCGGCATGTTGAATGACTATTTTGGCGAAGCGCTGGCAACCTTCTTCGACAACAACAACTCCATGGGATTCTCGTCAAACACTACTATTCCGGCCAACACGTATAATGCAACTACTAGGCTGCCTCCCCTTTTCACTGGTCTCAATCAGGATATACGTAGCCTGCCGAAAATCACGGTGCCCGGTTCGCTCGTGTTTCCACTAACAAAAGATATGGACATGGGCGAGCGCATTGAGAATTCACTGGATTCCAATCTGCGCCTGCCGAGAAACTACACCATCACTCTCACCTTCGAACGTGAGCTGCCTAAAGGGTTGTTTTTCCAGGCCTCATA
>DASQID010000441.1:0-10146 GCA_035631775.1 Acidobacteriota bacterium | reverse complement strand
AAATACTGCATCCGTAGCACAATTGGCAACTGCGATTACTGATTCCGATTTTTTGAACTTTGCCGTATTACGTTTCGTTTGGTGTTTTGGGAAACGGGATTGGAGACAAGGAGTTACCGGTGCTCTCGGGCGATGAGAAGGTAGTAGAGCGCTGTCTTCAAGGAGACGACGCCGCCTGGGAAAGCATGGTGACATCCTTTGGCCGCCGCGTCTACAACTTGAGCTATCGGTATACAGGTCGCACGGACGAGGCAGAGGATCTGACCCAGGAAATATTTATCAAGGTTTATCAAAACCTGAAGAGTTATCGGTCAGATGCCGGCACTTTTCAGAATTGGGTTCTCAAAGTGGGACGCAACCTGATTATCGATCACTACCGACAGACGAGGCGCTACCAGCCGGCCGCTGGAACAGAGGAAATGGAGACGATGAATCTGAAAGACGACAAAGTCCCCAATCCTCACCGTGCTGCCGAGCAGCTCGAAGCTTCCCGCTTCCTGAGGGACGGCCTGCAGGCCCTCTCTCCGGAACTGAAGGAGGCAATCATACTCAGGGATCTGGAGGGCCTGGCATACCAGGAGATATCCGAATTGCTGGGTATCCCGGAGGGTACGGTCAAAAGCCGGATCAACCGCGGCCGCCTTGAATTGGCAAAGCTCCTGACCAAGCGACGCGCCCAGATTGGGCTGCAGGTCTAGGGGGTGAGCATCATGAATTGCCCTTATGTTGAAGAACGATTGAGCGAATATCTGGAGCGCAGTCTTCCCGCGGACGACATGAGCCGCGTTGCCGAGCACCTGCATGAATGCGCCAACTGCGCAACTCTGCTGGAGGAGATGCGTTCGGTCCTTGCGACATGCAGGAGCTTCCCCAAGCTCGATTTCGACGTCAACCTCGCGGAGAGAATTCTCCTGCGGACGTCCGGACGGCCGCGCACCAAAACCCTGAAAGAGCGTTTCGACGAATACATCTTGCGCCCGATGCTCACCCCTCGATTTGCAGCCGGCGCGGTGCTGGCAGCCCTTTTCGTGGCCCTGATTGTGGGCCTCACGGCTCCGAAGATGTCCGTCGTCGCATCTGTGCTCTCGCCCAAGGAGATGTTTCGCCGCCTGGACCGCAGCGTTCAGCAGCTTTACAGCGAGGGGCTGAAGGCCTACGACACGAAAAACGAATGGCAGGCCAAGCTCAACTACTACAAGAACAACCTGTTCAACAAGCTCGGATTCATGATCGAGCAGCTCGATGTTCCGGTTGAGGGGAAAAAGAAGTCGGGGGAGCCCCGGCAACAGCAGGAAAAGGCCCCGAGCAAAAACAGTAGCATATTGCTGTTGCCGGCCTGAACGGGGCTGGAGAGCCCAGGGACGATCTAGAATGCGGATGATTCAAGGAGAGTCGAGATGAAATGCTCATACCATCCAACCGTTGATTCCCAGGAGTTCTGCAGCGCCTGCAGCAAGCCCTTGTGCGGGGAATGCTCGCACCAAATCAAGGGCAAGTACTACTGCCAGGATTGCCTGGTGCGCGGAGCCGAGTGGGCCGCTGCTCTCAAGGATCTCCGTATGCCTGCCGACTCTCCGAAGCGGGCCGCGTGCTGCGCGCTGATTCCGGGCATGGGCGCCGTTTACAACAACGAATACCTGAAGGCCATCACCTTTTTTGCTGTTTTTGCCGCTCTGGTGATCATGGGGGACAGGGTAAACGGCGTCTTCGGCTTTGGCGCCTTCGCATTCCTCGTTTTCACCATGTTCGACTCCTATCGCACCGCTGAAGCGAAGGCCCGAGCCCGTCTGCAAGCGGGACCAGCGTTTGTCGAACCGCCGTCTCAGGACAAGACGATCGTCGCCTGGGGCATCTTCCTGATGATTCTCGGGGTCATCTTCCTGCTTCAGAACGTTATCCCGTACTACTTCCTGAACCGGCTCTGGCCGCTGGTTTTCATCGTCCTGGGAGGCTACCTGATCTATCGGGCGGTGCGGGAGAAGGACGACGCCAGATCGAATGCGCCGGGTGTGTACACAGAGAAAAAAGAGTTCTAGCGAGAGGGGGGCATCTACCATGACTGTCCGTTCGCGGAGCGGCGCGCTGACCGCGGGATTGATACTGATGAGCATCGGCCTGATTTTCTTCCTTCAGAACATGTACGAGCATTTCTCGGCATGGCGCCTGATAGCCCGTTATTGGCCGGTGATCCTCATCATAATCGGCCTGCGAAAGCTCTACGACTACCTGACATGGCAGGAGACTCAGGTGATTCCTCCCGCCTCGGAAAAACGCCCCTAAGGAGTGAAAAACATGTCGCAAAAAAGGCATCCCTCCTTGCTCGGAGCCCTACTGTGGTTGGGCGTGGGCATCCTCTTCCTGCTGCGCAATTTCGGCATAGGGCCAGACTTCTGGTCGATGGCCGCACGCTACTGGCCCATTCTTCTGATATTGCTCGGGCTGGGCAAGGTGATTGATTACTATCGTCACAAGGAAGGGGTATCGCTCCGGGTCGGCGAGGTTGTGGGGATATTCATTCTTCTTCTGATCGGTACCGCGATCACCAGAGTTTCTGAAAGCCCCATCAGCCAGGCATTCAGGGACTGGTCCATCCCTATGGGGGACTCCTCAGTACATCCCGGGCAGTGGCTCGGCACCTCCTATACGTACACGCAAGAGGCAACTTACCCCATGTCTTCGACGGCCCCGATAAGAATCGAGAATGCATACGGTCTCGTTTCCGTCACCCCGGGGAGCGATGGCGAGGTGCGGGTGCGGCTCAAGAAAGTCGTTTACACGAGCGAAGAGTCCAAAGCGAAGGGCATTGCCGATCAGATCCGGCTCGAAGCCGGACCCCAGGCGAACGAGGAGCCTGGAATGCCGGTAAAGGCCGAAGTCGAACCCAAGGGAAAGTCAAGGGGGCAGCTTTTTGTGGTGAAGAATAATCGGGACGCGCTCGCTGCCAACGACTACCGTTTCAATACCGACATGGAGGTCTTCGTTCCGAAGAGGACGGATCTGACCGTTCGAAATTCGTTCGGCGAACTACGGGTGTCGAATGTCGACGGCAAGCTCGATCTCGAAACCACCCACAATGCGCTTGAACTGAGAGATTGCTCCGGGGAGTTCAAAGTCTCGAATCGGTACGCAGAATCCAGATTGACCAACTTGACCGGAAATCTCAACGTCGAGGCGCGCGGTCACGTATACGTTGAGGCGGTCAAAGGTGACGTCATCGTACGCGACGAGTATTCGCCGGTGGAAATCACCGATGTGACCGGGCAGGTGACGGTCTCCAACACGGAGAGCAATGTCCGGCTCGACAAGATCACCAAAGCGGTCGTCGTCGACGCGCGAGGCACGCAGGTCAACGCCAGTGAACTCGGATCAACGCTGAAGGTGACGACCAATCATCGCCGGCTGGAGGTGAGCGATGTCGCCTCCAACATCGTGCTCGACTGCCAGTACTCGACGGTATCCCTCAAGGACATTCGCGGGAACGTGGATCTCAGCACCAATTCCGACCGAATCACCGCCGATGGAATACGCGGGTATCTCAAGGTGAAAGGCCAGGGCAGCGGTATTCGCGCCAATTCCGTGGACGGCCCCGTCGAGATCCAGACGACTCTGAAGGACGTCATTGTCAACAATTTCGGCGGCAGCTGCACGGTCGCAAATGAGTATGCCGATGTCAGCCTTTCCACCGGAACCTTGGGAAAAGGCGATATTGCGGTAAAAAATCACAATGGCGGCATCGACCTCTTTATTCCTGAAGGGGCGCCCTTCCAGATCGATGCCACCGCCAGGAACGGACGCGTCGCTTCGGATTATGCGGGCCTCGAGCCCTCGCAGGGCGCGGGGGATGTGGGTCTCCTGAAGGCAAAGCTGAAGGGCGGCGGTCCGAAGATCCTGCTCGATACCGAGTACAGCAACATCAACATCCGCGCTCGCGGAAGCGAGGGCGATGCGGGCAGTAAGGTTGAATCGGAGCCCGGCTCGAGACAGCCCAGGCGCGCGCGCCGTGCGGAAGCCGTGCGGTGAAATAGTTCTCGGTTCGCAGTTCACGGCTGCCGACGTAGGGATGGCTAACCATGATCGTTATGTGCCAACGAGAGACCACGGACTGCGAACGTTTATTTCTGCGGAGTTCTTCGATGAAAAAACTGATCTGGCTTGCATGTCTGCCCATGGTCCTGTGGATCTCAGGCTGCGACTTTGAGGAGCGTATTCCTGCTGAAATGTCGTCGGTCAACCAGGCCCGGCCGCTCGGCAAGGAGAAGACCCTGGACGCTCATGTCCGCTTCGACATCGGCTCCCTCGAGGTGACGGGCTCGAAGACGCCGAATGTGTACTCCATGGACTTGGAGTACGACAAGTCGAGCTACCAGCCTGATGTTAGCTACGAGACCGCCGGAGATGAAGGTCGGCTCACCTTCAGGCTCGAGATCACCCACAAGCTGGGGATCCGCACCCAGCGGCAATCCAATCGGCTGCGCCTCAATTTCAATGACTCCATCCCTCTGAAGCTGAGTGTCAATACCGGCGTCGGTGATGCGCGCCTCTCGCTGACCGGCATGAAGGTTGAGCGGCTTGATCTGGAGGCGGGCGTGGGCGGATCAAAGATCTCCGTGTACGAGCCGAATCCGGTCACATGCGAGTTCATCAGAATCAAGAACGGTGTCGGGAGCATGGATGCTGTTGGTCTCGGAAACCTGAACTTCCGCGAGCTGGAGTTCGAAGGCGGGGTCGGCGGTGCGAATCTGGATTTCACGGGCAGCTGGAAGCAGGATGCGGACGTTCGGATCCAAGTGGGCGTAGGCGGAGTAAGTGCCCGCATGCCCAGGGAAGTTGGGGTCCGCGTCGAGGCGGAAAAGCACTTCCTCAGCGGCCTACATCTCGATGGCTTCAACAAGCGTGACAGTTACTATTACAGCGACAACTACGACAAGGCAAAGACCCGCATTACCCTACGCGTGGCCACCGGTGTGGGCGGCTTCAAGATCTCCTGGCTGTGACGAGGCAGCAGGCAGACGGCAAAATTTGGTTGCCCCAAAATGACCCCTCACGATCAGGCTCCCATGCTTTTTGAAGTCCTTGATGGGTGATTCGGCCTTACGGAAAAAGATAAGATCGCCTATCCGCGTCTCACCGTTCGGGAAGTCGTTCGCGACTGCTCGCGCCGTTGGATTATCTCAAGGCCGCCAAAAGTCAAAGGCGGGTTGAGTCTCGCGACCCAACCCGCTGATTGCTGGAGGAGCCCTCCGGGCTCCAGCTCAGAGTAAATAAGAGGGAAGGGCGGCGCCCTCCCCTCCCCTATCTAGAAGAACAACCGCAGGCCCAATTCGATGACCCGCGGGTTGTTGTACTGGCCGGTCACGGTTCCCCAGTTGGCCGGATCCTGCAAGTTCATCCCCGGATCACCGTACATCATGTGGTTGAATGCGTTCAAGAACGAACCGAAGAACGTCGCGCCCACGCGCTCGTTGATCCTGGTGGTCTTGGCAATGGTGAAGTCCAGGTTCCAGCGGTGCTGCCCGTGGAGGGGACCCAGATCATAGGCGTTGGTATCGAGGCCGAGGAGCGCGGGCCGGTAGCTGTTGTACACCGCGGTCGGGTTGGCGAACAGATTGCCTCCCGGGGAGCCTGGAGTGAATTTTGGGTCGTTGTTCACGCCGATGTTGCCGTCGGTCTTGACGTTCATCTGGGCGGAATTTCCGAAGGTGCCCGTGTTGACCAAAGGTACCGCGCCGGCGCACCAGGGAATGTTGCCTTGTCCGAACTCATCGCACGAACCCGTGTAGGTTTCAATCGGTGTCCCGGTCGCCCAGGTAAAGAGCGGTGCAAATGTCCAGCCGCCGATGATCCGGTCCACGACTCCGTTGTTGATGGCGAAGCGCTTCCCTTTTCCGAACGGCAGCTCGTAGCTTCCCAGCACATTGATCACCCACCGGCGGTCCCACGGGGCCGGCCCGTAGTCGTAATTAAGATTGAAGGGGTTGCTGGGACTGGCCTCGACATACTCCTGGTTAATGCCAATCGTGTTGAGGCTGTGCGACCACGTGAGATTACCGGTCAACGTGAGCCCATGGCCGGCGCGCTTCTGCACGGAAATGATGCCGGCCTGATAGTTCGCGAAGCCCTTCGTCGTGCTCACATCCACGCCGGCATATCCCTGGAGAGTCTCGCCGAGAATCGCACAGCCCGCGCATCCGGCAAAGTTCCAATTACCGTCGATGTCCGCGAACATGGCATACGCATTCTCGTTTGTAATGTTGCTGGTCCCATTGGCGCCTTCGTTGGCGAGCACCGCGGCCGTGCAGTTCGCGTAACCTTTGCAGTAGGAGCTGCCCGCCAGAGCCGTCTCAAAGAAGGGTTGAGGGTTGGCGGCCGTACCGGTGTGGTCGGCCTTCCAGAGTTCGTAGTAAGCTTGCGCGAACGTCTGCCCACCCAGCTTCATCATATGGGGCACGGTGTTCGTGTCCATGCCTAGATACAGGTGCTTGGCCCAGCGTCCGACGTAGCCGACTTCCACGATCAGCTGTCCCGGCAACTCGCGCTGGATGCTGAAGTCGATCTGGTCGTTGGAGCCGGGCCGCCATCTGTCGTCGAGACCAAAAAGGACGTTGGCGGCAGGAGAGTTGATGCCGGGTTCCGCCGGGAGGGGAAGGGTCTGCGAAACCGCAGGGAAGGGAGCGGTATTTCCGTCCACGCCGATGCGGAAACCATTGGTCGGGTCGGTTCCGGAAACGCCGTGGCAGTTGCCGTCGATCCCGGCGCCATTGCAGCGGATCGGCTGTCCGAAGCCGTAGCCCAGGAGCGGCGACAGCACCAGGTTCACGGCGTTGCTGCGGTCATAGATGCGGCCGTAGCCGCCCCGAATTACGGTCTTCCCATTACCGAAGAGCTTGCCCAGGAAGCCCGAGTCGAATTTGGGGCTCCAGGCTAAAGACACCCTTGGGCTGAAGCCGCCGTAGAACGGTTGGAAGGGATACTTGGGGCTTCCACCCACGCCATGGATCGGCAAAAAGCCAACGACCGGGTTATACACCTGTCCCGCGAGCGCGGCAGTTTGCCTGTTATCCATGTAACTCTGATAGGAAATGGGATTACCCGCGGAGTCGACGAAGACGTCCTGCACACCGTCCTGTTCGACCGGAGGCATTTGCACGCCCCACTGGAGACCGTAGTTCAAGGTCAGGTTTGGCCGGAGCTTGAAGGAATCGGTGAAGTAGAGGCTGTAGAAGTTCGTCACCGAGTGGTCTTCGAGATAGGACGCACCCGTCAGGTGGAAGTCGTTTCCGCCGCGAACAAAGATCTTCGAGGCCGTTCCGACGAAGCCCAATGTCTCGGCATAGAGGGAGTTCCAGGTGCCAACCCGACTGCTGGGGAGGCAGTTTGTGCTGATGATAACACCTTCCGCCGGGTCGCTGTTACAAAGGGTAGGTTGAGACGCCGAACTCATTTTCAGCCCTGAACCCTTGTTGATTTGGTAGACCAATTGGGTGAGCGCGCCGGTGACGTTGTCGGGCCGCACATGGTTGTCCCACCAGTGCCGCACGTTGCCGCCGAACTGGAAGAAGTGTTTGCCCTTCAACCAACTGAGGTTCTCGGAATAAGTATAGTCGTGCCCGTTCCAGGTGCGGAAACGGGCGTTCTGGGTGTCGAAGTTCATGGGAGCTAGCGGTTGGGTTGTCTCGCCACCCACTTCCAGTCCGCCGGGGATGCCCAACTGGCCGGTCGGGACGCCCGCCCGGATCCAGTTCCAGTCATTCCGCAGGTAGCTGAAGGTGAACTGATTGGTCAGGGTTGGACTGATCGTGCCGGTCAGTCCCGCCACGACGTAGCGCGGCTGTTGCGGATTCGACGATTGCGAAGCCGGCACGCCCTTTGTGTCGCCTTTAATAAGGCCGCCGATGTCCACCTGGTTGGTTGCTGGAAGCACCAACTTGTAGTACCGATAGCTCGACATGAGGCGCCACTTGGCGCCGAAGTCGTGATCGAGACGAAAGACCGCGAAGTCATCCCTCTGCGAGAGCTTCAGAGGACCATAGAACCCGCAGGTGTTCAGGTGGTCGCCGAAATTGGCGCAGTCGTTGGGCTCCGGCATATAAGTGTTCCACAACTGGGAGATGACCGGATTGAGCCCAATACCTCGCGGGTCACAAGGGAGATTGCCGGGGCCCGTAATCTGCCCATTGGCGTCTCTCGCCGTCCCACACCCGGTGGAACTCTTAAGGTCGTACTTGACGACGGCGCCGGTAGAGTCGCGGAACTGCAGGATCCCCTGCCGCAGCAGGTCGCTCGGCACTGTTTTCTCATACCTGCCGTTAGCGTAGGGATAGCGTTTCCCTTCGTAGTTGAAGTAAAAGTAGGTCTTGCCGCCCAGGCTCTGTCCAGGGAGCAGGGGCCCGCCGAAGGAGGCGCCGAAACGGTTCTGGTGCTGCTTCACCTTTATGCCGTTCACCTGATTGAGATTCCACCCCCTCGCATTCAGCCAGTCCGCCTGGAAGAAATCGTATGCGGACCCGTGAATCTGGTTCGTGCCCCGCTTGGTCACCAGCATCACCTGCCCGCCCGCCGAGTCGCCGAAGTCGGCGGTGTGATTGTTCGTGGCGACCTTGAACTCCTCGATGCTTTCCACCGGCGTGGGGATCGCCGCCTGCGGACCCACGTAACCGCGATTGCCCGCCGTATAGTTATTGTCACCCGCCAAATCGTCGGTGGCGTTGCCGCCGTCGAGCGTGAAGTTATTCTGGTCGCTCATGGAGCCCGCGACCTGTCCGCCCGTGGTGTTGCCTTCCACGCCGCCAAAGGTGGGAATGGTCATGGGCTGCCACATCATGAGGGAGGTGGCGTCTCGGCTCTGGTTCGGCATTGTCAGTAGCGCGCTGCCGCCCACCGTCGTCCCCATGGTTGAGTTCAAAGTCTGCAGCTCGGCGCCGACAGTCAACGTCACTTGCACCGTCTCCGTGGGCGCGCCGAGCTCTAGCTTCGCGTTGATCGTGAGCTGCTGGCCCACCACCACCTGACGGTGGGGGACCACCCACTGACGGAATCCCCTCGTCGCGACCTTGACTTCGTAGAAACCGGGCTTCACGTTGGTGAAGATGAAAGCGCCGGTTTCATTGGTGGGTTGCGTGTAGAACATCTTGGTCGCCTCGTCCGTGATCGTCACTTCCGCGCCAGGAATAACGGCGCCGCTCTGGTCTGCTACCGTGCCTGTGATCATTCCGGTCGCGCTGGCTTGGCCCCAGACCAACACTGGAGCAAACACTGCCAGAATCCATGCTCCCATACAGAGTCGCAGTTTCCCCATTCGAGTCTCCTCCCTCGATCCTCCTTTAGAGTTCAACGCACAACAATCACGACACACATCCGCGCATCAACTGCCTGGAGAAACACAGTTTTCCAGAGATTTCCTTGTCATGATTTTGCGGAAATGTGAAATTGTGCCAGTTGGCTCTTCGGCTGGCCCGATTTGCCAGGAACCTATAAAACTTCCAGTCCCTTGTCAAGCAAAAAGGTCCAAACACGCTTCGACCACTTATAGATCTTGTCGAGGGCGCGCGCGAGGCCCTGCGGGCGAGTTGAATCAGCGTCGCCGCCACACCAGCGTGAACATCATCCCGCGCTCACCGCGATGTCGCTCGTGAGGCGACATATCCTGTTCCCGGCGGCACTTGCAGGAGCGGATTTCTCCACTCAGTTCAGGGGAGAGACGCTTTCAGCAATAACTGGTCGGAAAAGGGGCACTTCAAAAGCAATAGCACTCTCGCCGGACAGATGGAATATACCAGGCGGGCGCTATTGACATTTACAGCTTGGAAACTGGGAAGGCATCATGGATAGGCTGCAATGCAAACTGCTACTTATTTCAATCTATACGCGCAGAAAAACCCCACCATGTGCCCGTCGAGTGGACATTACCCGCTAATCGCACAAGAACAGTCTCTCCTGATTGTTCCGGAATCGCGTCCCATGAAAGGGGACGTCAAGGATAATTTTCCCCTCCCAGGGACGGGGCGTGTTTTTGCTCCGAGACAGCCAGCTATTTCTCGATACCCCTACCTCGCTGGCCCTGCGCCAATATCGTTCTGTACTGCACGTTGCGCGACTTGCGCTAGAAACAGCCTAGATCAACCTCAATCCCAAAGGCCTGGCTACGAT
>DASQID010000440.1:0-2577 GCA_035631775.1 Acidobacteriota bacterium | reverse complement strand
CGTCGAGGAGCGGCAACGAAGCAGATGCCCGCCCGCCGCCGCGCCCTTTCAGGCTGCGGCCCGCAGGCCCGCTGGCTTTGTTGCTCGCTCCTCACATACCACCCCGGGTATAGCTCGTCGCTCGCGCCTCGCCAGCGGGCCGGGGGGCCAGCAGCAAAATGTGAAGTTATTCTTGCGCCAGCCCTAAGGACACAAAGAGTGTTTCCAAATATCGGTAAATTGCAGCCGTGCCCGAACATCACATCTTCTGACAGGGCCCTTCATGAATAATTCGGGTTAGGCCTCCGGTTATTGATCTGAAGCCTTGGCTGCGCGTCGGCGCTTCCCCATGAGCTCAAGAAAACGCTCTTCCAGGTGAGCGTAAGCGCTTTTGAGGCCTTCGGGGGTGAATGCGGGAGATTTGCAGTAGCCGATCAACTTCTGCTCTGCGGCCTCCACCTCTGCGGCCGTCTCCGCAAGGGCTCCGGCAATCTGCGACGGGATAACGATCACACCGTGGCGATCGCCATGAAGCAGATCTCCGGGATGAATAACCTGGCCGCCTACACGGACAGGCGAGCCGAAGTCCACCAGATGAACATAGGAGTGGGAGACCGACACCGCGCCGGCGAACGTGAAGAAACCGAGTGCCTCCATTTCGTCGAGGTCTCTCGCGCCGCCGTTTGTAACAGTCCCGATGAAACCGAGCGCCCGATGGATGTTCGAATTGACTTCTCCCCAGAATGAGCCTAATCCGGGCGGATTGTCCAAATCCTGAATCACCGCGATGCGCGGAGTGGGCGCCGCTTTTGACGCCTGCCAATATTCGTGGCGTTGCACAACGCGGAATCCCTTGGCGGGCAGATCGGCCGAGATTGCAGCCGTAAAGGCATACCCAACCATCCTCCCGAGGGCGGGGAAGAGACAGCGCACCTGTGATCCCAGAAATCCCTCGTTGCGTGGACGTATATCGAACATTTCGATGGCATTCGAGATAGTCGGGGTCGAGAATCTCTTTAGCGCGTCCAGCTTGTCTGCAGTCAGTGTGACCATCAGCACCCCTCTGCGATGTACCCTCTTCATTAAAAAATCTTCGCGTCATGACGATGGCTGTCAAGGGACCCGCGCAGAGTCAACTTCACAATTGGCATGAAAGAATACGCCCTGTGGCGCCGGTCTGATGACCCCCCGCACATGACCACCCCAAGCGGGACTGATCAATCGAACTCCCGACGGGGCCTGGGCTGCTCGGCTCCGACGTTCCCGACAGTAATGTCGGCCCGGGAATAATTCTCTCCTCTGACAGGTCCAGCGGCCATCCGGCGCAGGAATGCAATCTGTCCGACATGTGTCAACGCATCCGCGACGGGCCCCTGGAAAAGCCTCTCGGCGCTGGTCGCGAGCGGAGTCTCGGCCGCCAGGAAGTCGTCAAATGCGCGAAGCACGGCGAAGAATCGTTTCACACCGTCACTCCAGGAAAGCGGCTTTGAATCGTGCCAGGTCTCCTCGCCCTTTGCCATGGACAACGCCCAGTCGAACAGATCGCCAACGTGCGCCAGAATCTGTGCCGGTGTTCGTGACGTCTCACCAACCCGAAACTCCGCAAATCCATCCGGCGCGTCGCGCAGAACCTTGCCGCCGCGATAGGCCGCGGTCGCCAGTGTATGCCGCAACATTTCACGTTTTCCATCGGTCATAGCCACCTCTTTCCTCCGCTCCGGCAATCATCTGTGTTCTGATAATCCTACTACGAGGGGAAAGCGGGACACCCCTGAAAAGCGCACGCTTGGAAATGGTCAGAAACATGCGGAGCCGAAGGACGGCGGCCGCTGCAATTTTCTACCTGTGCCCGGGCAGTCATTAGATAGAGACTCTTCCCGATAATTCCTACAACAAGGTGCACTGATGACCGATGACAATGCTGTGAACCGGAGGGAATTTGTGAAGATAGCCGTGGGAGCCGGCGTGGCGCTGGGAATGATCAGCGCCGTGCGTCGAGGCTCGCAGACGGTCTGACCGCCTACAAGGCAATGGCACCGCTTGCCATGTCGGTTGAATCCTACCGCAGCGGCCACATGCTCTACGTCGACGAACAGAAGCAAAAGGTGATTACCCGACCGCCCAGGAAAGCCTAGCAGGCTCCGGTTGCTGCATTTCGTAACATGTCCAGTAAGAAGGCGGGGGAGGGCCTGCCAGGCACGCTGATGTGGCGCGAGCGACTGGCATTCGCGGGGCAGTATGCCGGTCGCACTCATCATCGGCGTCAGATCAGCGCGCCTGTGGCCCGCAGCGGGGAGGATTGCTGCGGTAGGGGGCATGTGATTTACCGCCGGGAAAATCAGATTCGGGGGGCTGGGCTCAACCCCTGGTGTTGTGACTGTCTTCGCCTTCTTTTTCCTCCACTGTTCGCTTTCGGAGTTGCGGATTGCCGGAATTGTGCCTGTGTGCGGTTGCGTCTTCGGCGCCTGATGGTGATAACTTTTCCGCAACCCACTGCGCCGGTTCGTCCCGAGGAACAGTTGCCTTTATCGCGTGGCGCCTGTCGAACGTCCGGCCGCCCAAGATGGCGCTCATTTGAGCCAGCCGCTCATCCGCATC
>DASQID010000439.1:0-4076 GCA_035631775.1 Acidobacteriota bacterium | reverse complement strand
CTGAGAGCTTTTCCGGCACGGCACTCAATGAAATGTCGGCCGGAACCAAATCGAGGTTGGTAAAAATCGTGCGAGTTACGTCGCGGAGCCGGGGCTCTCGTTTCGCCCCCCAAAGAAGCACGTCACTGATTGTCTTCGCCGGTTGGGAGAAGTCTGTCTGAAGGCCGATCGTCGCGTGGCCCTGGGGATCGAGATCGATGAGCAGAACCCTTCTCCGCTCACGGGCAAGGAACGCTGAGAGGTTAATTGCCGTTATGGTCTTCCCGCAACCGCCTTTCTGATTTATGACAGCTATCGATCGCATGGATTATCCTCCTATAGATGGTGGAGCCCAAGCGGTCAAAGAGCCCAGTCACTTCCCGGCGGGATTTTAGCAAGCACAAAGTTCAAAATCAACTATTTGTTGCGGTTCGGATCTACAAAACCCCAAGATATGGTGTTTCATAAGATGAGTACACCCGGCAAAGCCAGTTCCCGACGACACACGGAACCCATCTCACTGACTGAATAGTGCCTGTGCTGTGGCACTAGAGGAATCAGAGCGCTGCAAACAGACGAAACGAGTCCACCATTAGCGCACGGACATAAGCTGCACCGGCCGGTCGTTCGTCACGAGCGTGTAACTTCAGCTCTTCCAAGTACTTCTCGTTCCGCGCGGAACCAATCCTCCTCAGGGGAACCACCCCGGCGGCCGCGAGCTTCCCAATAAGAATAGGCCAGCAGCGCAATTCTTTCCCGCATTGAGATCGACGACTGCAGAACGTCCTTGCTGGTCGTGACGGCCTCGACTCTCGGCTGCTCAGGGCGGCGTGTCGAGGGCGCCGGCTTAGGCTCCGGGGAACGCGGCGTCGCGATAGGAACAGTAGTGGACTGAATTGTACCGCTCCTCTTCTCTGCCTGTGAACTCGCGGCTGGAGGCGGTGTCACGGGACTCGCCTTCTTCTCCACCGGGGGAGTCAGAATAGGGGGAGGAGTCGCGGGAGTCGATTCGACTGAACCGCTCCTTTTCTCGCCAGCTCGGATTCTGGCATCCTTTCGGCTCGCCGTCAGGTCAGTGCCGGCTGATCCGCTGCCTTTCCCTTCAGCCTCGGCCATGGAGCGCCGGACCATTTCGGCCGGGTCGGAGAGTGTTGTGTCTGTTTTGTTCGTTCTTTTCCTGGGCATCGGAAATCCTTTCTCTTCCATGGTCAATTTGAACTCCCAGAGACTTGCGTTGGATTGGGGGCAACTCATTTGTAGCACATGCGGGCAATCGGATCAACAATACCACCTAGTCCTCCGTACCCGCGCAGTTCGTCGAAAAAGGCTGCCACGAACCTGTGCTTTGTCTAACTTGCTCTTAGGGCTGAATAACTTCACATTTTGCTGCAGGCCCCCAGGAGCGCCGCAGGCGCGACGGTGCTCGCGCCAAAATGTGAATTTATTCTTGCGCCAGCCCTTACACCAGCGATTGGGGGAATCACACACGGACATGAATCGGCGAAGCGGGAATTGCTGTATAATCGCTTAAGTCCGCATTCGAGACTGGGGCAGCATTCTAACACGTCGGCACCACGCGGGCAGGACGCAATGTTGACGCTCCCCTCGGTCCGAAAAACTCTTGTATGCCTTCTCGCGGGAGGTCAGGGTGAACGCTTATTTCCGCTCACCCGGGATCGTGCCAAACCCGCAGTGCCCTTCGGAGGCGTCTACCGCATCATTGATATTACCCTGTCAAACTGCATCAATTCCGAACTCCGAAGGATATTCGTGCTCACGCAGTACAAGGCCCTTTCGCTCAACCGCCATATTCGCAAGGCGTGGGGCATGCTCCCGAGCGAATTGGGTGAGTATATTCAAGTCTTGCCGCCCATGATGAGGGTTGGCGAACACTGGTATCGAGGAACGGCAGACGCGATCTACCAGAATCTCTATTCGGTGGGTGCGGAGGCCTGCAGATACATCGTGATTCTCGCGGGCGACCACGTATACAAGATGAACTACCAGCTGATGCTGAGGCAACACATTGACGCGGGGGCAGAGCTCACCATCGGCACCATTGAGAGCACGAGAGCCGAGGCTTCGCGCTTCGGAGTGTGCGAAATCGGATCCGATGGCCGCATCATCGGATGGCAGGAGAAACCAGCGGAGCCCAAGGTCTGCGAGAGCGCGTGTTGTTCTGGAAGCAAGTGCCAGATTTCCATGGGCATATATTGTTTCAACCGCGATCTGCTGATGGATACGTTGATGGCCGACGCGGAAGATCCGAGCTCCAGCCACGATTTCGGCAAAGACATAGTTTCAAAGCTTATCGATAAACATCGTGTCTACGCCTACCGGTTCATCGACGAGAATCAGAAGGAAGCCCAGTATTGGCGGGACATAGGTACCATCGAGGCCTATTACGAAGCCAACATGGATCTCGTTTCCGTTACGCCCATCTTCAACCTCTATGATGCCCGTTGGCCCCTGCGCACTTACCAAGGCCAATATCCGCCTGCAAAATTCGTTTTTGCAGACCAGCATCGGATGGGAATGGCTCTTGACTCCATCGTCTCCATGGGTTCGATCATCTCGGGGGGACGCGTCAGAAACTCGGTCCTCTCGCCGGATGTTAGGGTGGATAATTATTCCGAAGTGGATAGCTGTATCGTGTTCTCCCACGTGAAGATCGGGCGCCACTGCCGCATCCGCCGCGCTATCATCGACAGGCACGTGCAAATATTGGATCATTGCGAGATAGGTTTCAATCTGGAGGAGGACCGGAAGAAACATTATGTCACGGAAACCGGTATTGTGGTGGTCGTGCCGGAGAGACGCCTTTTCGAGGATCAGTAAGGCCAGCCGTGCCGCCGGCTGACTCGGTAAACCGGTGAGAGGTGCGAATCGAAACAGCGGCCACTTTCTTAGCCGCCTTTTTTGTCGCTTGCGGGGCCAATAAAGGGTATTCTTAGTACAAAAGAGCCGTCAAGGAGGAAACTCGAATGTGGAAATCCATGAGGGTTTTTTTCGTTGCGGACTACTCAAAGGCCTTCAGGGAGGACTGCAGCCAGCGTCACGGACTCGATCCGGACTTGGCCACCGTCGCCGGCGGCGTTCTGGTGGTTGCGCCTCCAGTTCTCCTGGTGGGTTACTATGCGGTGTTCGGCCTGCCTGACGAATTCACCCCGGGTATCCTATTCAAAGCCCTGATCACGATCCTCTGCGTCATGTCGGGATTCTGGCTTCTCCTTTACGCAAAGAAGTTCTTTGAGTACTACCTGCGGCTCTGCTCCCTGCTGCACCTGAATCCGAAGGACACGACCGGCTGGAAAAAATGGGCGCTTACCGACATGGCCTGCAAGCTGCTTTCAGAACTGGGCCGCGAGGTGGCTGCTGCAAAAGCCAGAGCGGAAATTGACGGCAATTACGGCATCGGTGGGACGAATGTCACTGCACTCGCTCAGTCGCGCCTTGATCAGGCCTATGGAACCTTTCTGGAGATGGGTGTTGTCGGCGACGTCGGAGTCGAAAAGTTCATCCTCGCCCAGAAGGATCAGATCTCCGCATAGTGTGGAGAAAATCCGCCACCAATCTCACGAATTGCACGAATGAGTAATTCGGGCCGGTTTCATTTCGTGAAACTCCGTACTACTTATGTGCAATTCCGGCCATTCCAGCCAGGAAACTTCCTAGCTAATTTCTGTCCCGAAACTGCTTTATCGCGCCGAAAGCGCCCCGGAGGGGCGCCAGCCAGTAGCCCCGGGCAAGCGACGCGCAGCCCGGGGTTGGGATTCTCGAGAATAACCAGAGCCCTGAAGGGGCGACAGATAAAACATAGCATACAAAGGTCTTTCGCCCCTGCCGGGGCTCAGCATTATGCAATATCCTATCCGGGGGCTTGCGCCCCCGGCTACTTGCTTGGGCCCCTCCGGGGCCCGATCTGACATGCGATTCGTGGAATTTCGCGACAGAAACTAGTGTCATGTCACACTTGTAATGTCGGATAAAGACGCTTCAGCTTGATTCGGGCGCTCTCGGCTGTAAACTGCCAGTCGATCTGTGATTGGGCATTGTTCCGGTCGTTCTGCCATGCCATCACTTCGGCCCGCATTGCG
>DASQID010000438.1:0-6763 GCA_035631775.1 Acidobacteriota bacterium | reverse complement strand
CGAAGCGATCTGGATAAATGCCCTTGCGGCCGGCGACTCCGGATTCGCCAGCACGATCGGCTTCCCCTCGTCCCCGCCCTCCCGCACCGCAGTATCCAGCGGTACCTCGCCGAGGAACGGGACGCCGTATTTCGCAGCTGTGGTCGCGCCGCCGCCATGGCTGAAAATGTCCGTTCGGTGGCTGCAATTGGGACACAGGAAGTAGGACATGTTTTCCACGATACCAAGAACTTCGACGTGAACCTGCCGGAACATGAGGGTGGCTTTCCGTGCGTCCTGCAGGGCAACGTCCTGCGGCGTGCTGACAACCACGGCTCCCATCAGGGGCACTGTCTGGGTGAGGGTCAGCTGAACATCGCCTGTCCCCGGGGGTAGATCGATGAGCAGGTAATCGAGGTCGCCCCAGTCTACCTGGCGTACGAACTGCTGAATCACGCTGTGCAGCATTGGACCGCGCCAGATAAGCGGTGTGTCGTCAGTCGTGAGGAAACCCATCGACATGATGCTCACACCATAGCTGGACAGGGTCTGGATGCGGTTGTTGACGGCGTGCGGACGGCCGGTGACTCCCATCATAAGCGGGACATTCGGACCGTAGACATCGGCATCCATCAGACCCACTCGGGCGCCTTGGGCAGCCAGGGCCACTGCCAGATTCACGGTCACGGTGCTCTTACCCACGCCGCCCTTGCCGCTGCCGACGGCAATGATGTTCTTCACCCCGGTGATCGCCTGCTTCCCTGCTCCCTGCGAACCGGCGGTGACCGCGGAAGTCATCTGCACATCGACTTCCCGCACCCCGCCGATTTTCCGCACAGCCTCGCGAGCCGACTGCTCCATGTCCTTCTTCGCCGGACAGGCCGGAGTGGTCAACTGAATGGTGAAGGAAACCTTGCCGTTGTCAATCTTCAGATCTTTCACGAAATTGAGCGTGACTATGTCTTTGTGCAAATCCGGGTCTTTGACGGTTCGAAGTGCATCGACGACGGCTTGTTCCATCGGCGTTAGATTGCTTTCTCTTCCCGTTATCTGGTTCATGGAGCGAAATATATATGGCAGTCTGGAGGCTGTCAACGTAGGCGTCAGGTCTGGAAAATCTCATCTTGCCGCAGAATCTCCACACAGGCGCAACAGTGTGAGCAAAATGAAATTTTCAGGACTTCACATCTCGATCGCGCTCCTCATTTTCGGAAGAAGTAGAGAATCAGGGTGAAAATGATGCTCACTACGATGCAGGTTGTGAGTGGAAAGTATAAGGAGAAGTGTCCACGCTTGTAGGAAATGTCTCCCGGCAGGCGGCCGAGCTTGAGTGAACTGAAGATGTTCGTATAAGTGAAGATGATCCCCAGGATGATGAGTATTACTCCGATGATAATCAGCACGCGACCAATCGGGACCATAGCATCAGTCACAACGTATCATATGACATGCGCCGAAGAAGAAAAAGCGGAGGGTAATCGACGTTTCATGGTTTGGAAACAATCGTCAATCGTAAATCGTCAATCGTCAATTGCTACAGCCTCCAGTCGATTGAAGAAGTAGCTGGTCTCGAAGGCTGCCGTCTCGGGCGCATCGGAGCCATGCGTGGTGTTGCGCTCGATGGAGAGCCCGAAATCCTTGCGTATCGTTCCAGGTGCCGCCTTGGCAGGATCGGTGGCTCCCATCAGATCCCGCCAGGTGCGAATCGCATTTTCGCCCGAGAGGATCATCAGGACGACAGGACCTTCCGACATGAAGGTAGTCAGACTCTGGAAGAAGGGCCTCTCCTTGTGCACGGCATAGAAGCCTTCCGCCTGCCTTTTGGACAGATGAACCATCTTGAGCGCCCTGATGTGGAGGCCGCTGCCTTCGATGCGACGGACAACCTCGCCAATCAGGCCCCGGGAAACACCGTCAGGTTTGACTATTGCCAGCGTGTGTTCGATCATTTCGCGTGCTCCATCACGAGTCTTGCCACGGCATCGCCGATATCGGCAGGGCTGGTCACCACGTGAATTCCGCACTCTTTCATTGCCGCCATCTTCTCGGCGGCTGTGCCTTTGCCGCCCGAGATGATTGCCCCGGCATGACCCATCCGTCGTCCGGGCGGCGCCGTCTGACCGGCGATGAATCCCACCACCGGCTTCTTCATGTTCTCCTGGATGTACCTCGCCGCTTCCTCCTCGGCGCTGCCGCCGATTTCGCCCATCATCACAACGGCATGGGTGTCGGGATCGGCGTTGAACAACTCCAGGACGTCGATGAAGTTCGTGCCGACGATCGGGTCCCCTCCGATGCCGATGCAGGTCGATTGTCCAAGGTTGCGTCCCGTCAATTGCCAGACGCCCTCGTAGGTCAAGGTGCCGCTGCGCGATACGACGCCGACGTTCCCTTCCTTGAAAATGCGGCCGGGCATGATCCCGATCTTACACTTGCCGGGCGAGATGATGCCGGGGCAGTTCGGCCCGATCAGGCGGCTCTTGGACCTGGACAGCAACGTCCATGCCCGCACCATATCCAGCGTCGGAATTCCCTCGGTGATGCAGACAATCAGCGGGATATCCGTGGCAGCAGCCTCCATGATCGCGTCGGAGGCAAACGGTGGAGGCACAAATATCACCGTGGCGTTGGCACCTTCCTTCCGAACCGCTTCTTCAACGGTGTTGAAGACCGGAATGCCCTCATGAAAAGTCCCGCCTTTCCCCGGTGTGACTCCGGCAACCACTTTGGTGCCGTAGGCGATACATTGCTGGGTGTGAAATGAGGCCTCACGACCCGTAACGCCCTGAACCATCAATCTAGTGTTTTTATCAACCAGAATAGACAAGTGAGTCCTCCCTGTTACTTTGCCAGTGCCACAACTTTTTCGGCGGCATCCTTCATGCCGTCCGCGACCGCGAATTTCAATCCGGAGGTGCGAAGGATTTCCTGTCCCTTCTCGACGTTCGTGCCTTCGAGTCTGACGACGACGGGGATTTTTACTCCGATCGCCTTTGCGGCTTCCACAACACCCGCGGCAACGATATCGCAGCGCATGATGCCGCCGAAGATATTGATCAGAACGGCCTTCACATTCTTGTCGGCGAGAAGAATCTGAAATGCGTTCCGCACCTGCTCCGCGCTTGCTCCGCCGCCCACGTCCAGGAAGTTCGCCGGATTGCCGCCCGCAAGCTTGATGATGTCCATGGTAGCCATGGCAAGACCCGCGCCGTTGACCATGCATCCGATATTACCGTCAAGACGGATGTAGTTGATGCCGTAGCGCGAAGCGCGGATTTCGAGCACGTCTTCCTCGTTGAAATCGCGAAGCTCCTGCACCTCCTTGTGGCGGTAGAGGGCGTTGTCGTCGAAGTTCACCTTCGCATCGAGCGCGTACAGCTTACCGTCTTCGGTCAACAGAAATGGGTTAATCTCCACCAGCGAGGCGTCCACGGCTTCAAATGCGCGATACAGGGCCGCCATGATCTTGGTGGCGGGAGCAAGCAGCTCGCCTGTCAGCCCCAGGCCGAAGGCGAGTCTCTTCGCATTGAAGGGCTGAAATCCAACCGATGGTTCGATGTATTCCTTGCAGATCAGGTGGGGAGTTTCCGCAGCCACTTTCTCGATGTCCATTCCTCCCGCCTGCGAAGCCATAATAACGGGGCGCTGCCTGGCACGATCGATCAGGATTCCGACGTAGAACTCCTTCTTGATTTTGAGTCCTTCTTCGACGAGTATTCGCCGGACTTCCTTGCCTTCAGGGCCGGTCTGATGTGTGACGAGCGTCATTCCGAACATTTTCCGGGCGATCTCTTCGGCCTCTTCCGGTGTGGCGGCAAGCTTGACTCCCCCTCCTTTACCGCGCCCGCCCGCGTGTATCTGCGCCTTGACGACGACGGTCCCACCCAAGCGCCTGGCAATCTCGTAGACCTCATAGGGATTTGCGGCGACTTCGCCCCGGGGGATCGGTACGCCGAACTGCGCCAGGATTTTTTTCGCCTGATACTCGTGTATCTTCACGGGATATCCTCTTCACCGGAGATCCCCTACAAATCTCCTGCGGGCATTTGACACTGGAATCGTCTGACCTGAAGCCGTAGGGAGGCTCCGGATCGAACCGCGTATTCTATTTCACGGTTGGTAGCCTGGCAAACAAAAAGCCACCTCAGAGACTCCAGGGATAAAAGATCGTCTCCGCAGGTGGCGTTTTGATAATCGGTATAGGATTATGAAGGTTTATGGGGCAGTGTGACGACGGTCAGCCAGAAATCTTCCACGGACTTCACCACTTCCAGGAATTGCTGAAAGTCGACCGGCTTCGTGATGTAGCAGTTAGCGAAGAGCTCGTACGAACGCAACACATCCCGTTCCGCACGCGAGGTCGTAAGCACCACTACTGGGATCATCTTGAGCTGTGGATCCTGCTTCAGTTCTTCGAGCACCTCGCGTCCGTCCTTTCGGGGGAGGTTCAGGTCGAGCATGATCAGGTCCGGACGCGGAGCGTTTTCGAAGCCTTCCTCGCGCCGGAGGAAGGCCATTGCCTCGACGCCGTCTCTGACAATACTCAAGTTGTTTGCGATCTTCCCCTCCTTAAGCGCCTCGACGGTCAGCTCAGCGTCTGAGGGACTGTCCTCGATCAAGAGGATTTCGACCGGCGCGCCCTTCACCGGATTCACCATTGCTGCTCTCCTTTGTCGGAAATGGAGAAATGGAACGTCGACCCTCGACCCTGCTGGGACTCGACCCAGATCTGTCCGCCGTGGCGCTCGACAATGCGCTTGCAGATGGCGAGTCCGATGCCCGTGCCCGGATACCGGTCGCGCGTATGCAGCCGCTGGAAGATGAGGAAAATGCGTTCGGCGTAATTGGAATCGATGCCGATGCCGTTGTCGCGGACCGAGAATTCCCACCCGTGTTCAGTCCGAACGGCGCCGACATGAATCTCCGGCTTATGCTCGCTGCGGAACTTGATGGCGTTATTGATGAGATTTTGGAAAAGCTGCGTGAGTTGTGAGGCGTCGCCTTGGACAGTCGGCAGGGGCTCGGCCGTCACGACGGCGCTCGATTCGCGGATGACGGCGTCGAGGTTGGAGAGCGCCGTGTCCAGGACCTTCTTCAAATCCGCGTTAACGTGAGCCTTCCCGGCCATCCCGACACGCGAATAGGCAAGGAGGTCATTGATCAACATCTGCATGCGTCTGACGCCATCGACCGCGTAGTCGATGAATCGGTGCGCATCGGCGTCGAGCTTCCCCCGGAACCTGCGCTCGAGGAGCGTGACGAAACCTGCCACCGCGCGCAGGGGCTCCTGCAGGTCGTGCGAAGCGACATAGGCAAACTGCTCCAGGTCCTTGTTTGACCGAGCCAGTTCTCGCGCTCCTCGCCTTTCGGCCGTCTCGGCCCTCTTCTGCGTCAGTGCCTCCATTATTGCTGGAGCCAGGGCTTCCATTGTCTTGAGGTTTTCGTCCCCGTAGCCGCCCGGCCGGTTCCCAACCGCCACCATCCCCACTGTTCTTTGACCGCGTTTCAGAGGCACGCCCAAAAATGCCGTGATGGGTGCGTGCCCATCCGGCAGGCCGATTCGGTCGGGATGCGCGGACAGGTCATTTGTATAGAATCCCTTCCCGTCATTGATTACACGGCCATAGACCCCGTGGATCTTCCGGTTTTTGGCAAGGTTCCTTTGGCCAGCCGCCTCCGACATCAGGCAGGCCTCCCACCCGGAGTCACTGATGGCAATGTCATCAAGGGTGCCCTGATCGTTCACCTCCGCGATAAAACCGAGCCGGCTCCCGGTTAGCTGTTCCATGACGGTCAAGCAGGTCCGTCCCAAGTGCTCTTCTGTCGGACACGTCAAGGCCTCATGGAAAATGCGGTTTATCCCCTCCAGGATTGTCTGTTGGTGGAAGACCTGCTCCTCGGCAGCCTTGCGTTTCGTGATGTCCTCGACAACGGAGATCCACCACCCTGACGGCCGATTGTCTCCGGAGGGGAGCGAGCTGGTCACGCGCGTCCAGATGACACTGCCGTCTTTGCGCCGGCACCGTTTCTCCAGGCTATAGCTGGGGATCTGCCGCGAGAACAGAGCCGCGAGTTCCGACTGCTCGCGCGGCCGGTCCTCCGGATAGGTAAGGTCATCCAACGAAAGATTCAGCAGTTCCTCACGGGAATATCCGAGGATGCTGCAAAGTGTGTCGTTGACTTCGAGTAATCGCCCCTCTTGGTCCAGGCGGTTGATCCCAACGGCAGCCTGCTCAAAGAGCAGGCGGAAGCGCTCTTCGCTTTCACGAAGTGTCTCTTCGGCCTGGCGGCGGCGCCGGTCGGTTCTGTTGACGGAGTGGGCGCTCAACCAGACGAGGCCAAGGAAACAGACGGTATAGGTGACAGCAACCATAGCCACCCCGACCTCGGAGTGGAAGAACCCGAGGCGCTCTCCGGACAGTCGCAGCCATGCGATGAGCAGCGGAAGGAAGAAGAGTGGGAGCAGGAGCCGCCGGGCCATGATGCCCCCGGCTTCGTCGCCCGTGAACACCTGCATCAGCCAAGTGTCGGGCCGCGCGCAGAAAGAGGCGAGGCAAAGGGCCGAGAATGCGAGACCGGTGTTCAGTGCGATCCCCACGTCCATCCACTGATAGAAAACCGGAACCCTTAGCAGATAACCGATCAGAACGAGGTAGGTCAGAATTGCCGGGGGCAACAAGACGATGTGGCTCGCATTCACAGTGCGTCGGCCGCCGATCCCGAGCAGGATCAGGACGCAGCCGAAGACTGAGAAGAGGATTGCGGTAATCACGGCCATCCTCGT
>DASQID010000437.1:0-4830 GCA_035631775.1 Acidobacteriota bacterium | reverse complement strand
GTTTTATTCCCTGATCGGACTATTTCTCGTGATTGCCGGCATTGGACTGTACCAACTTCGAGTCAGGCGGCTGGAGGCACGTGGGAGGGAACTGGCCCTTAGAGTGCAGGAACGCACCAGACAATTGACTCAGGAGATCCTAGAGCGTCAAAAGGCGGAAAAAGCGCTGTTGTCGGCAAAACTCGCGGCTGAAGAAGCGAGTCGTCTCAAGAGTGAATTCCTGGCCAACATGAGCCATGAGATCCGCACTCCCATGAACGGTGTCATCGGGATGACCGAGCTGACGCTTTTGACCGATCTTACGCCTGAACAGCGTGACAATCTCGAAATCGTCAAAGCATCGGCCGATTCGCTGCTCGCGATCATCAACGACATACTCGACTTCTCTAAAATTGAAGCCGGCAAACTGGAACTGAATCCGATCGAATTCAACCTTCGTGACAGTCTGGATGAAGCTGTTAGAGGCTTTGCCATCCGCGCTGAACAAAAGGGCCTGGAACTACTCTCTTTTGTGAAGCCTGGGGTGCCGCTGGACCTTGTGGGGGATGTGGGGAGGTTGCGGCAGATACTCATCAATCTGATCGGGAATGCCATCAAGTTCACGCACTCCGGGGAGGTGGCGGTTGAAGTCGAACTCGCGAACAGTGAGTCTCCCGGCGGGGTCTCAATCCAAACGGGCGATTTGCCCGTCAACACTGGTGTGGCAGGCTCCGATCATCCCGAGACCTGTCTGTTGCACTTCACTGTCCGCGACAGCGGCATCGGCATTCCAGCTGAAAAGCGGCAGTTGATTTTTCACTCGTTCGCACAGGCCGACGGGTCGACATCCCGAAAGTATGGCGGGACTGGATTGGGCTTGAGCATCTCCATGCGCCTTGTGGAGCTAATGCAGGGACGCATCTGGGTCGAGAGCGAGGTCGGCAGAGGAAGCGTTTTTCACTTCACGGCACGGTTCGTTGTGCAGGAGACGCCGCGAGATTCCATCCCAATGGGACTGGATCGCCTGAAGAGCCTGCGGGTTTTGGTCGTCGACGACAACGCGGCAAATCGGCATATGCTCAAGGCAACGCTGGCTCACTGGGATATGCGGCCTGTTACAGCAGAAGGTGGAGCAGAGGCGCTGTCCGCCTTGGTGCGTTCCGTGTCTGCCGGGCGGGCGTATCCCTTGGTGGTGCTTGATGCTCACATGCCTGAGATGGACGGTTACAGCCTCGCGGAACGGATACGGCAGATCCCTGAACTGTCCGGGACAGCAATCCTTATGCTTTCTTCTGCGCGCTTGAAGGAGGATGCCGAGCGCTGCGCTCGATTGGGAATTGCCGCCAACCTCACGAAGCCGATAAGGCAGACGGAACTGCGGGACGCCATAATCCGGGTGCTTGATCGAATGCCTGTCGGATCGCGCAATCCTGGCCGGATCGAACACCATCCCACATTGAAAGGGCCGGCCGCGCTTCAGATCCTTCTGGTCGAGGACAACATCATCAACCAGAGACTGATGGTTCGACTGCTGGAAAAACACGGCGATCATGCTGTCATCGCTTCCAACGGGAAAGAAGCACTAGAGTTGTTGGGGAAAAACCACTTTGACCTCGTCTTGATGGATGTTCAGATGCCTGAGATGAACGGATTCGAGGCAACTGCTGCAATTCGAGAGCGCGAACGATCTGCAGGCGGGCATGTACCCATCATTGCAATGACGGCACACGCAATGCAGGGAGACCAGGAGCGATGCCTCAGGGCCGGGATGGACGGTTACGTGTCAAAGCCCGTCCAGATACCCAAACTGCTCTCGGTTATTGATCAGGTCCTGCAGAAGAACAGGGAGGCGAAGGAAGCTCCGATTGAAGTTTGATCACAATATCCCCATTCTCCCCGCCCGGCGGTCGCACGAGCATGCGAAGATTCCCTTACTGCCTGCAAAGCCGATTGAAATCTATTGAGATGATCCCAATAATTTGCGCTAAGGCTTGGCGCAAGAATAACTTCACATTTTGCTGCTGGCCCCCAGGCCCGCTGGCGAGGCGCGAGCGACGAACTATACCCGGGGTGGTATGTGAGGAGCGAGCAACAAAGCCAGCGGGCCTGCGGGCCGCAGCCTGAAAGGGCGCGGCGGTGCTCGCGCCAAAATGTGAATTTATTCTTGCGCCAGCCCTAAGCTGGACCAAGTCCGGCATGCCGATCATCATTAGTAGGAGTTCGGCGTTGATTGGAAGTTCCACGCGGGGGAGGGAACTGGAATGGCTATTCGCGTAGTGCGACTGGGGAGCCCCAGAACACCCGGTGAGGGCCTGCGTTTGGGGACCGTGCGACGTCCACCGCGCGGCGTTCCGAAGGCTGAGCATGCGTCGCGAGATTTTTACGACGTATGGCTTCCGGACCTTGCGCCTTCGGAGACCCTGGTCAAACAAGCACTCCAAGCGCGGGACGAGCGGGCGTGGCGCGCTTTCGTGAGGCGTTACCGCTCTCAAATGAAACGCCCTGAGGCAACTCGGCTCCTTGACCTCCTTGCCGCTCTTTCCCGCCAAATCGATTTCTCGGTGGGCTGTTACTGTGCGGATGAGTCGCACTGCCACAGATCTGTGCTTAAGGAATTATTGCGGGAACATGGTGCTAGCCTGACCTGACCGGGATTTTGTGATCCGAGCACCTTGTGGCCGATCAATGCGATAAGTCTGGCGAGTCGCGGCTCGAGGAGCGGCGAGGCAGGGCGCAGGAATGCCGTGTCCCGGGAATGTTGTCTCTCCGCACTTTTCGCGCAGCGGGAGGCTGACCAGTCATGAATCACGCGACGTCGCTTTGGTTGTTGTTTGGACGCGCTGCAGTGCTTTTGCTGGCCGCGAGCGTCTACCACGAGGCGCGGCAGAACCTCAATGCAGGGGTAACCGCCGATCGCATCGTCATCAATAAAGGGACTCGCACACTTTCGTTGTTTAAGGGCGAACGCGTGCTGAAGACTTATAAGATCGCCCTCGGCCCGAATGCCAAAGGCCGCAAAGAGCAGCAAGGAGACGGCCGGACGCCTGAGGGAACGTACGTGATCGACGGTCGCAAGCGTGACAGCGCCTTTCATCGCGCGCTGCACATTTCATATCCAAACGTGGAAGACAGGCGCCGCGCTCGACTGAAGGGCGTCTCACCCGGTGGCGACATCATGATTCATGGATTGCCCAACGGGATGGGCATGATCGGAAAGGCCCACCTGTTGAAGGACTGGACGCAAGGCTGCATCGCGGTAACAAACGACGAGATCGAGGAAATCTGGCGTGTTGTTCCGGACGGCACGGAGGTTGTGATCCAGCCGTGACGCAGCGTTGTTTAACGACCGCTCGAACTGTCATAGGCATGTTTCTTGTGCAATTGGTATTGGCGGCACGGAGGCAAGCAGGCAAACTATGAGTATGACTCGAGGTCTGGAAGACATAATAGCCTCTTCGACCTGCCTCAGCCAGGTGGATGGCGAGGCTGGAAGGCTCATTTTGGCGGGCTATGATATCGAAGATATCGCGCCGTATGCCAGTTTTGAGGAGGTCGCCTATCTGCTCCTGCACGGAAGACTGCCGACCCCGCTGGAACATGCGGAATTTGCGCGAAACCTGGCGGCGCGCCGCGAGTTATCGCGCTCGGTTTTGGCAGTTCTCCAGGAAGCTGCGACAGCCAAGACACCGCCCATCGATGCCTTGAGGATGGGGGCGGCGCTTCTGAGTCTGGGCAAAGCAGAGGAGTCGCGTGGCGCCGCACTCGATTCAATCGCCTGCTTCCCGGCAATTGTGGGAGCTTATTGGCGTATTCGTAGCGGCGAGGTGCCCGTCCCCGTGCGCACCGATCTTGCGCACGCGGCTTACTACTTGCATCAGCTGACCGGTGTGGTGCCTACTGCCGAGCGTACGCGCGGACTGGAAACGTACCTGAATACCGTTTGCGATCACGGCCTCAACGCCTCCACTTTCACTGCCAGAGTCATAGCCTCCACGCAATCCGATGTCATCTCGGCCATAACTGGGGCGGTTGGTGCGCTCAAAGGCCCCTTGCACGGCGGCGCACCCGGTCCAGCACTTGACATGGTGCGCGAAATTGGTGAACCGGGCCGGGCTGAAACCATCATCCGTGCAAAGCTGGAGCGTGGTGAGCGGTTGATGGGATTCGGACACCGCGTCTACCGCGTGCGGGATCCTCGTGCCGATGTTCTTGCGAAAGCGGCGGAGCGGTTCTATTCGAGCGACGGCGACCGGCAACTCTACGCGCTTGCTCGTGAGGTCGAACTCACCGCACTTCGTCTGCTCCGCGAATTTAGGCCGGACCGTCGGCTGGACACGAACGTGGAGTTCTACACCGCGCTGCTGCTGCACGGCTTGGGATTGCCGACCGAGCTGTTTACAGTGACTTTCGCTGTCGGGCGCGTGCTTGGATGGGCCGCTCATTGCTTGGAACAGCTAAGAGACGGACGGCTCATTCGCCCACAGTCTTCTTACACGGGCCCAGTTGGGCTCCGCTACAACCACACCGGCGCACGGTAAGAAAGCAAACTCAGCGAACCAGATGGCCGCCGTGACCATCGGTACGAGGTCGATTGTTGTGTTCGAGGTCCTCCCTCGTTCAGCGGTCTGGATACCCCTCTCCTGCCTGCAACTCTAGAATAGTTTCTGTCGCGAAACTCGATGAATCGCCCGGAGGGGCCCAAGCAAGTAACCGGGGGCGCAAGCCCCCGGATAGGATATTGCATAATATCGAGCCCCGGCAGGGGCGAAAGGCCTTTGTATGCCATGTGTTATCTGTCGCCCCTTCAGGGCTCTGATCTTTCTTGACAATCCCAACCCCGGGCTGCGCTTC
>DASQID010000436.1:0-5331 GCA_035631775.1 Acidobacteriota bacterium | reverse complement strand
TCTTGGCCTGGTTTGCGGCCTCGGCTCCCCTCTTGGCGTTCTGTAACTCCTCCTGCACCCGTCGCTGCTCGTCATCCCTCTGCTGGATTTGCGCCAGCATGTCGTTGAAGCGGTCTATCAGATCCCCGATTTCGTCGTTGTTTTCTTTGACTGCACGAATCGAGTAGTCCTTCACCTCCGAGACTTTTCTCGCCGTGCGCGCGAGGTCAAGCACTGGCCTGGAGATGAGCGGCAGCAGACGCGATGAGAGACCATAGGTGAGGAGCGAAGCCGCGGCTAGGATGAGCAGCGTAACCAGGAAGTGTATTCGAAACAGGGCGTTCAGCGCTTCCACACGGGTCCCGATATACAGTGTCCCTATCAGCTCGCCATCCAGGACGATCCTCCGATAGACCATCAGGGAATCGTCGCGGAAGTATGCTCCTTCCGCCTCTACGCGGGGGAATTCCTGACTCGTCCTGGAATCCTGGTTTCGACGGTAGGAGGCAAGAAGCGAGCCATTCCTCCGATAAAGGGCTGCCTGGAAGACCTGGGGATCGGCGCCGAGGGCGGTGAGGATTTCGCGGGCGGATTGGCCATCGTCGAAGGCCAGAGCTGCAGTCGAATTGGTCGCGATCGCCTCGGCCAGCACGATCTTGTCCCGTTTCATCGAATTTCGGAGGGAGAACCAGGTAAAACTCAGAAACGCCGCGCAAGCGAGGAAGAGCGCCACGTTGCTGGTCAACACCACGATCACGCGCAGCTTACTGCTGATGGAGAGATCACGCAGCAATTTCAGCATGTCGTCATCCCTTCCCCTGCAGTCTCCCGTCCTTGAATACCCGGGCGAGCATGAGCAGTTTGGAGCTGATCTTAAGGC
The DNA here is from genome assembly GCA_035631775.1 of Acidobacteriota bacterium. GTDB lineage: Bacteria > Acidobacteriota > UBA6911 > UBA6911 > UBA6911 > DASQID01. Next base: position 4,472 of record DASQID010000436.1, on the reverse strand, counting down.
GCGCCTGTTCGGCGCTGTCGATGTCGACCTCAAATCGCACCTTCTGGGCCTCAACCACAAAATTGATCACGCATTTCGAGCGCGTGACGAGTTCGGTTTCGCTGACCGTCAGCACGGGTGCGCCTTGAAGACTCTCGGTGATCTTGGGGATCCGCCGCTCCTCAGATGAGCCGATGAAAACGATCTGAAACTTCCGCAGGTCAGCGGGCCATTTAACACGCTGAACGACAAACGGCCTGTTGTTGATGTTCTTCCCGTTCAGGCATTGATCCAGCAGCGGCCCGAATGGATCGTTTCCCACGACCGCAATGGTGAGGGGCGCGTTCTTGTCGGCGAAGGTATCGGAGGGCCATTCGACGAACTTGGCAAAGTTGTAGAGATAGGCTGCCTTGATCGCGTATTCGGATAGTTCACTGCCCTGTGCCTCGGGCCCAAACCCCGGGGAGGGGCCCACCGCCATGAGAAGAAAAGGCAACAGCAGGCAAGAGCAGCCGACGACGAACCAGCATCTAGCTGGTTTGTGGCTGGCGGGGTTGGCATCCATCCTGCGGTGAAAGTGTCTCATGCTTCTTCTGCTTCGGAGTTCCTCATTCCTCAGGCTGGATCAGCAGGGCATCACGGTTTCTGCCCATGGTTGTTCGCATAACTCTCGGCTCGCTTGAGCGGGAGGCGATAAGTCAGCGTGACTCTGAATGACCTCCCGTCCTGCAGGATAGTCTCCTGGAGATGCTCCTCACTACCCGGATCGGCATAGCGCTTGTCAAACAGGTTATAGACGCCCGCGCTCAGTTCGGCATGCCGGAAGAGTTTCCTGTTGAGCAGGGTCATATCGGCAAGGAAGAAACCTCCCGTATGCCCTCCCGTCACGGTTTTTCGGGAACTCATGTAGGAGAGCGTTGTCCCCGCCCAGGTTGATCCGCGGAAGAGTGGGATCGCAAGATTGAGATGCGCAAGATGCTCGGGCGAGTTACTCAGCCTGAGAGACGTGGCCTGGTTTGTGGCGCGCTGAAGGGCATAGCCAAGCCTGCCGTCGATGCCATAAAGACCTCTCGCCTCTACTTCGAATTCGAGTCCGCGAGCGCGAATTTCATCCGTGTTGGAGTATATCAACCAGGTGTCGACGGGATCCGTCTGCTGGCTGATGAGGTGATCCAGCCGGTAATAATATGCCGAGCCGGCAATCCGAAATTTGGGTCCCAGGAATCGCTCCACGACTAACTCGGTTGTGTGGATGGTCTCCGGGCGAAGGTACGGATTGGGCTTATTGCCTGCTCCATAGTAGTACAGCTCATACGCAGCGGGTGCGCGGAATGCGTGGCCGTAAAGCGCCTTCACGGTGGTCTTCTCCCACGGGCTGTAAATCAATCCGAGTCGTGGATTGGTGGTCCCGCCGAACGTGCTGTAGCGGTCGTAGCGGATCCCGCCGTTCAGGATAAGGTGTTTGGAGAGACTGTACTCATCCTGAATAAAGAGCGCGCTGTTGGAGGAGTGCCTGTGGTCGTTGGAATAAAGGAAATAATCAGGAGAGGCGTCATAGTTCCCCTGGTCCTGGCGGAAGTTCCTGCGGAACTCCGTGCCGATCGTCAAGTGATGCCTGGTCCCCAGCGGGCGGGACATCTGCACCTCTCCGCCCCACCACATTCCCTGTTGCCAGTCTTCGTTCGATACCAGTTGCGGCTCCAGGGTTTCGGAGTTGTCGTAGATATAGGTGCCGTTGTAGTCGTATCGATCGAAATAGGCGCGCGACAGCAGGTCCCAGCCGTTCTTGAACGCATGTTCGAACTTCACGTCGAAATAGCCACGCTCGTCCTTGGTCCTGGTGCGGCGATCGTTGAAGTAGGTGCCGAAGGATGCAGTGGGAATCGCTTTTTCCCGGGAATTGAAGACTGCCTGGAAATTCACTTCCCGATAAGATACGTTCGCAAAGAAACTGCCCGCCCGATCTGTGTCGGCATTCTGCGCGATGCCATTATTCGTCTCGGGAGCGTCGAATTCGGGGTAATACAGGCGCCGATATCCCTTACTGTCATAGTAGGAACCCGAAAGCAACATCTCCAAGCCGCTCCGAAGCCTCTCGCCGACGCTCAGGCGCCCGCGATAGCTGCCGCGGCTCGCGGCGGCGGCCGCAAACTCGCCGCCCTCGAAAACTCTCCCCCGCTTTGTTATGACGTTCACCACAGCAAAGAAAGCGGAAGTACCATACAAGGACGAGCCGGGCCCGCGCACAACCTCCACCCGGTCGATTATGTCCACATCCAAGGGAAAGTCGGTGCCGATGTCGGTACCGTCGTCGACATTGTCGTTGAGCCGATGGCCATCGATCAGGATCAGAATGCGCGAGTTGTAGTCGCCCGGTCTTCCAAAGCCGCGTGCGCCGATGTAACTGTAGTTCCTGTCGTATGTGACGTATAGCCCCGTGACATTTCGCAAGACGTCTGCAAATGTCCTGTAGCCGTGCCGCTGAATCTCGTCGGCTGTAATGATGCTGATCGAGGAAGGGGCGTCGGAGGCCTTCTGCAGGAACTTCGAGGCGCTGTAGACTTCAAGATTGGCCAGCTCTTCTATCGGGATCTGGGTCAAATCTCGGGTTTCTTCCTGCGCAGCCGCGGGCACAACAGCAGCGGCGGATAGAAGGATGGAGAATAAAGCTCGCACCACAATTCCCCGGCGGCGCAACAATCGATGAACGGAATCCCGAATCATAGGCTTGTAATCCCGGGCTGCAACCTTGGAAGATATTCCTGCCAAATCAGCCTTTTGAGATTGATTCGATTGAACCAGCAAACAAAACCATCCAAGCCACCTTTCTAATGAAATCTAATCGTCTGAGAGAGGCGGGATCGTTAGTTCTAACTTATTGGAAATTCGACAGTAATAGTCTGAAGTGTTGACCTCGGTTCAGTTCACGCGCCTGGAAATCTGAAGTAGTGCGCTTTTGCGCGCCTGAATGCGGGCTCGTGTAGTTTGTGTCTTGTCTTTTTCTGCCTAATCGCGAAACTGACACAACTATGGATCAACCGGTCTCGTAGAACTTATTGCCACTTTGAGTCTGGATTGCTGGCTGCAACCAGCCGTGCATCATGGAGTCACTTCCCTCTTATTTAAATGGTGTCCGATCTTGGAGATTTCATGTTTGCTTCTACTGCACTTCGCCTGTCGACGAGATTCGGTGTCAAAATGAAATTTGCGAGAGTTGACACCGCAGATGCTAGAATTTATGCCAGTTGCGTGGTACTCCAAGCTGTCGTAATTGGCTCTGCCGCCGTTGCGGATTCCGGTCCCCGCGCCTGAATGCTGCGTGAACCGCATCATCGCTCGGTACCGCACCCAACAGGCAGCTCTATCCAACACCCCGGCAGTTTCCGCAATTCACAGGAGGTGAAGAATCATGGCAAACAGGCAGACTGAGGACTCATCCGCATGCGCGCAGCCCATGGAGCCCTCGAGGCGTGAGTTCCTGAAGGGGGCGACGGCTCTTGCGGCCGGAGTTGTGGCCCCGGCTGTATTGAATGGCGAGCCATCCGCCTCGCTCTCGACAATACCCATCGGTCAATCCCGAGTCACGCGCCTGATCGTGGGGAGCAATCCGGTCTATGGCTACTCGCACTTTAATCGGCAGTACGATCAGCACATGCTCGAATGGTTCACCGATGAGCGTATTGTGCAGCTCTTGCTGGACTGCGAAAAAGCAGGGATCAACACATGGCAGGCCAGTTACAACCACAGCATGGATCGTCAGTTCCCGAAAATACGAGGAGCGGGCTGTCAAATTCAATGGATCTGCCTGGCCGCCTCCTGGCACTTCGATGAAAAGCTGCCCCGGACTCCTGACGCACTGATCGACGGGGTGAACAAATGCGCGGAAGCGGCTGCGCGGCACAAGCCGATCGGGATTGCCCATCATGGCTGGGCCACGGATATGCTCTGGCGCGAGGGGAAGATCGACATGGTCAAGACCTTCATCGACAAAGTGCACGACCTGGGTTGCGCAGCCGGGATCTCCACCCACAATCCCGTGATTCTCGAGGCGCTGGCGGAGAAGGGATGGTCCAATGATTTTTACATGGCCTCCCTTCACTACCTCTCGCGGCGCCCCGAGGAATGGCAAAAAGAGATCGGCACTCAACCTGTGGGCGAGCTTTATATCTCAGCCGATCCACCCAAGATGTGCGCCGCCGTCAGAAATGCAAAGAAACCATGCCTTGTCTACAAGGTGCTTGCTGCCGGACGCAAGTGTGGATCTGCCAAGGAAGTCCGGGATGCACTCGAATTCGCATACAGGAATGTCAAGCCCAGCGATGGCGCCATTGTCGGGCTCTACCCGCGCTACTCCGACCAGATCAGCGAGAACACACGGATGGTGAGGGAGATCCTGGCGTGAGAGATTCCAGGCGGTGGGCTTTTTAAAACCGCAAAGACGCTAAGGGCTGGCGCAAGAATAACTTCACATTTTGCTGCTGGCCCCCAGGCCC
>DASQID010000435.1:0-9684 GCA_035631775.1 Acidobacteriota bacterium | reverse complement strand
ACTCTCGGTGTCTGTACCTTAGCCTTGTGACCGCACGCTGCCGCGATCAAGGCCAAGGCAATCAGGCTAGTAACCTTCCTCAAAGACACGCATGCCACTGGGCTCGCTTCGGCAATATCGTGTTGCTTATGTCTCTGAGGTATTATGCCTGGTACCTTGAATTACTGACGCTCATTATAGGAAAAGACGAACTTCGCGCCCACATGGTCTCCCGGGAAACCGTTGGGCAGCGGGGGGAACGGATTGGACTCGATCACGGCATTCAGTGCCGCAAGGTCCAAGGAACTGCTACCCGAAGACGTGATAATGCGCGCATTGGTGAATCGACCGTTCCGGTCTATGTAAAAGATTACCGTGGTGCGTCCCTGGGAATTGCGCAGGTTCGATGGAATGAGCCAGTTTCCCTTCACCCGCTCGATTATCAGATTGGCGTAATCGCCAAGCGGAAATCCCCTGGTGTCAAACAGTCCGCTCCCCTCGGTGCGGATAGCCTTCTGCGCATCCTCGAAGACTTTGGGTTCAGCCTTGGACTGGGCAGCGACGGCAGATTTGGGAGTTGGTCCCGGAGGGGACGCCGGCGGATTGATGCCGGACGGGATCGATGTTGGAGTCGTGTTGGCGGCGTTCTCCGGGGCGACAGGCCTGGTATCGCTCTTAGGCTGCGGAGGCGGCAGGAGAACTGCTCCCCTGGCACCGCCGGGATCCCCCACCACCGCGGCGGTCTGACTGCCTTGGCTGCCACCTCCCCCTTCGGATGCGGTTGGCGGCGCGGAGGTCTTTTCCTCGGGCCGCCTCAGTTCCTGTATCGGGGGTGGCGGCGGAGCCTTCAAGGCAGAGGAGTCGTTGGTCTGTCCCTTTTCATCCCCCCAGCGAACACGCACGGGGGGTACGCCGCTGTTATTCTTGCTCCAGTCGTACATGAACTGCCGAAGCGTGGCGGTAGATGGAGCGGCCATTCGGCGGTCGGCCGATTTCCCCAACACGGTCACGGTTCTCCACTTAGAGGCTTCTCCTTGCTGATCGGATTCGTGGGAGAAAATCGCGGCCAACAGGTTAGGTTGCCGAAACCAGCGATTCAGTCCCGGCGTCAGCAGCTGGGGGTATTCAATCAAAAGCATTAGGGCAATAGCGTGGAGAATGCAGCTGCTGGCCACGCATGTTAGGAAGCGCCGAGAGGGCGGCCGCTTCCTGTGCTGAGATATGGCATATTCAAACATGGTTCCAATCGGCCCGGTTAAGATCCCGGATCCCAGTCTCTTACAGCCGGATTGGGATCTGAACGGGATCTTTTTGGGGAAGAACCGGGTTCCTCACGTCTCCGTTCTTATTACACAACTTAACGCGCATAAAGTATAGGGAAGATTTCTAATGTCTGTCAAACTCGTGTGCCTGGGCAGCTTCTGCCTGAGACAATATGCGTAAGGCAAGTTCCAGTGCTCTCTTGCCTTCTTCCCCCGAGCATTCTACAGGACCAGTTCCGCGTGCAGCGTTCACGAATCCACGCAACTCCTCCTCAAGGGGTTCTTTACGCTCAGGAGTGAGCCTGTGACTCACGATTTGGGGCGTGCCGGCAGGGCCGCCGGGCCCACTCAGGGTATACACAGCTACGTCCTGCCTCGTATAGTCCAGGGAGATATAGTCCGACGGTTGGAATAGACGCAGTTTCCGTATTTTTTCCATCGAGACACGGCTGGCCGTGATGTTTGCCACGCAGCCGTTGGCGAACTGGATTCGTGCGTTCGCAATGTCGATTCTGTTAGTCAAAATCGCAATCCCGACGGCATTGACTTGCGCGACAGGCGACCCGACAAGAAGCGAGATGATGTCCAAGTCGTGAATCATGAGGTCAAGAACGACATCAATATCAAGGCTTCTCGGGGCAAAGAGTCCCATGCGATGAGCTTCAAAGAAGCGTGGTTGCCGGACGATCTCGCGCAGGGCCTTTACGGCCGGGTTAAATCGCTCACTGTGTCCAACCTGCAGGACCCTTTTGCTATTTCGAGCCGCGAGAATCAGCCGGTCGGCCGCCTCGAGCGAGTGGCTGATCGGCTTTTCCACAAGCACATTGACGCCCTGCTCCAGGAATTGTTCCCCTATTTCTGCATGAAGCGTCGTGGGTGTGGCGACGCTGACCGCGTCCACCTTGCCGAACAGGCTGCGATAATCCGTGAAGGCATCAGTCGAGAGAGGGCCGGCTATCTCATTGGCACGGCCTGGACGCGTGTCGGCTACACCAACCAGTTCCACTTCGGGTAAGGATGCATATACCCTGGCATGATGCTGACCCAGCGCGCCCACCCCGATCACCCCAACCCTGATCTTGTCCACAAAACCTCCCGAGGCAGGGTGCCGCAGCGGCAAGCCCTTCTACTGAGCCTGGCAAAATACGGTGACAGGCTTCGCTGTCCCATGCCACCTGAAACCCTCAAGTTGCCGAGGTGTTCGAGGGCGCGTGGAGAGCGTTGCCTGTCACCGTATTTTGCGATTCCCTATAGGTCGCAAAGAACGTTAAGAACCTCCAAGGTCAGGTGGACCGGTCCGGACGTCACTCGATAGGCGGTAAGCCGACAATGGCGATGTCGTTCCGGTCGGCAAACTCGAAGAACTTGTCTCTGTCCAGCACCAGTGTGCGCCCGACGTCGAGCACAAGGGCCGTTGCACCCGCAGCGGCCATGTTCTCCACAGTACGGACGCCGACCACTGGTACGTCGAATCGCATGTCCTGCCTTGGCTTACTGACCTTGATAACGGTCAGTTTTTTCTTGTTTGCAAGTTCACCTGCGCGCCGGATGACTGCGTCGGTGCCCTCCATTGCCTCCACGGCAACGATGGCCCTGTCCCTCACGACGACAGTCTGACCAATGTCCATCATCGCTATGCGGTGGGCGATGGGGCGCCCGTAATCGACATCCTCCATCTCGTGGTCGTTCAGGCCACGGCGTGTCATGGGTCCTTCGGCAGACATGTGAGGCTTCAGCAGCGCCGTGGAGTCCATCAGACTGATTCCGGATTCCTCGAGTACCCTGGCGACCGCTCCTATCACGGAGTCAGTATTCTTCTGCCTCAGACTTGCCAGCATTCGAATCATCGTGAAGTCCGGCAGAGAGGAGCCGAAAATCTGGATGTGCTTGACCTGGCCGGCCATGATGGCCTTTGTGACCCCTGCCTGCCTGAACAAATCGATGAGTTTTCCGAGTTGCCCCAGACCCAGCCAGTGAACCGGATAACCTTGTGCCTCGATCTCCGGGAAGGTTTCTTCTTTGATCGCAGCAACGACCATATCGATCCCCTGCGAGCGGGCAGATTGCAGCACCAGGAAAGGGAATTGCCCATTGCCGGCGATCAGGCCAAATTTCTCGGCATGGTCACTCATGATTTCTCACAGATAAGAGCGGCTATGATTCATCAGGAACTAGCTGCCGACATTGTGAAAATCGTCAGTCGCAGATCCATCAGTGGATAAAGCCTCGCTCGGAAGTCTCGATGAAATCTAAGAGTGTGGCGACTTCCGGCGCCGTCCATTCATCTTCCCGGGCATGCTTCAACGCCTCGGTGGTGTTCAGATCAGATCGAAACAGAATCCGGTAGAGTTTCTTCAATTCATTGATGGAGGCTTCCGGGATTCCCTTTCTTTGGAGACCTATGGAGTTGATTCCATAAATCTTGGCCTGATTGCGGTCGCCCACGGTCTTTACATAAGGCAGGGCATCCCGAGTAACAACTGAGAATCCGCCGATGAAAGCATGCGGGCCTACTCGGCAGAATTGATGGACAGCCGAAAAGGCGCCCACGGTGGCATGATTGCCCACGGATACGTGGCCCGCAAGCGTTGCCGCATTTGCCATGATGATGTCACTGCCCATGTGTGAATCGTGAGCCACGTGGGCGTATGCCATGAAGAAGTTGCGATCGCCGATCGTCGTAACTCCACCGCCCCCTTGGGTGCCTCTATTCAGGGTCACAAATTCGCGGAACACGTTCTCGTTTCCGATGCGAAGGTGAGTGGCCTCCCCCTTGTACTTTAAATCCTGAGGATCCGTGCCGACCGACACGTGGCTATAGAAGTGGCATCTCTCACCGATCGTAGTGGATCCCTCCACACTCACATGCGAGTCCAGCCGGGTGTCGGTCCCAATTACGACGCACCTGCCGATGATGCAATATGGACCGATCGTGACCCCGGCAGAGATCTCCGCAGTGCGGTCTATTATTGCCGTAGGATGAATGGCCATTTCCGTCTCGATTTTTGCGCGACGGCGCATTCGCGGATGCTCGAAAGCGGCCGGAAGGCGCCTGGGCGCAACGGATCTTAATGCCTGTCCGGCAGGGTGCAAGACAACGGCTCAGAGGGCGAAACTGCCGTCAAATTGGCTCTGCTCCTTGTCGATCATAGTGCAGGACAGCTCGGCCTCGACAGCCAGCTTATCGTTGACCATCGCCTCGCCCCTCATCTTGTAGAATCGCCCGCGCTCCTTTACGAGCGTTACAATGAGCCGAAGCTGGTCGCCGGGGAAAACAGGTTGTCGAAAGCGGCAGTGGTCGATACCGGAGAAATATGCAAGCTTCGTGTCCTTGCTGCCCCTCACAGTGAATAGGAGGATTACACCAACTTGAGCCAATGCCTCCACGAGCAGCACACCGGGCATGACAGGATGGTCCGGGAAGTGCCCTTGAAAGAAGGCCTCGTTGATGGTGACATTCTTCAACCCGACAATTCGTCCGGTACCATCAAATTCCACAATTCGATCCACGAGGAGAAATGGGTATCTATGAGGCAATACCTTGAGTATGTCCAATATGTCGCTGACTTTTAGATTCAGGCTGCTGCTTCCCATAGCTTCCTCGAAGAAGGTCCGGCAGAGCGCACAAAAAAGGGGATGGCCCAGTTCGCCATCCCCCAAAATCGTAACCGATAACCTACGGCTTCTTTGCAGGGGCTGGAGCCGGGGCGGCAGGCGCTTTGGTTGCGCTGACCGGATATGTTGTGTTGTAGCCCTTGATCACCTCTTCCGTGATCATCAGGCCTGGATCCACCCAGGCATCACGCTGGTTGTTGAGATACACCACTGCATTCAATCCCTTTTCCTTAGCAATCTTCTCAATTACCGGCAGCATTTTGCGGCCAATGTAGTTGGTGGCCTTTACCCGTCGGGCGTCAATCTCTTTTTGGGTATCCTGCTGGAAGCGCTGCAGTGCCGTGTCCTTTGACTCGATCTGGTCTTCGAGATCCGTGCGAGCCTCGTCGGTCAGCTTTTGGCCTTGTACCTGGAGCTGATTCTTGAGGGTTTCGCTCTCTTTGCGCATCGCTTCAAGCTGGGAATTCTTCTGTTCCACGAACTGCTGGACCTTGCCGAATTCCTGCTTTCCCTCTTCGCAGTTAAAAATGGCATACTCCAAATTCAGCCAGGCGACTTTAGCGGGTCCAATTACAGCGGGCAGTGCTGACGCGGCAGGCTGCTGCGCGGCAGGGGGATTCTGCGCCAGGCCACATAGGGGCATCAGCATGACGCCGAATAAGAGACTGTTATTTAATCGACTCATTGAATATGTTCTCCTTTGATCTCATTTAGTTCATGGCCGACCGACCGGTATAGAGTTCGGTGGAGCTATCAGCTCTAGGGGCAACGGAAATCACTCAATTTACTATATGTCAATGCAATAGGCAAAAGGGAAAAGTCGGCTGCGGCGCCATTTCGGGGTTGCCCTGTACTCAGTACCCACTGTGTCGTCCTGGCAAGGAGTTCCTTGGGCGAAAAATGCATGTAGCAAGATTAGGGTTCAGAGTTCGCGGTTCGCAGTAGCAGGATCACTGGCACTGCAGATTGCGAACTACGAACGGTGAGCCGCGAACCTGAAACCGGCAGATCAGAAGCTTCGACCAATGGTGAACTTGATGTCGTGACGCGGTTCCTGCGCCTGGATGGGAGTGGTGCCCACGTAAATAAGTCCATGAAACGTCTGAGGATTATAGGCAAATATCAGCCGGAACGGCGCATTTACCATCGGGAGCAGGAACTGGATTTCCACTCCAGTCGAGCCGCGGATCACGTTGTTCGTGGCGCCGATCAAATCTATGGTGCTGTTGCCGAAATTCTTGATCGTGCCGCTGTTCGTTACACGGGTCAGACCGACGTCATAGAAACCGGCCACCGACAACGGGCCGGCGATCGGGATGCGGTACTCCCCGTTGAAGATGCCCATGGCATCGCCGCCGATCGAGATAATGCTGCGGCTCACCTTCGGCAATCCGGAATTGAGGTCTATGATGGGTTTCCCATTGGCGTCAAAAACGGCAGTCGAGGAGATCGCCATAGGGCTGATCGACCGGATGTCAAACCCTCGGATGGTGGTTTCTCCACCAATGAAGAAGCGGTCAAAGAATGGGACCGAAGAGTTCTTGTAAGCCTGGACATACTCTCCGAGGAAGCGAAAGCCGAGGGTGTTCCGGCCGTGGCTGATCCACTTATCGGGAATGAAATGGCTGTACTCTATCGCGGGGCGAACCATGCTGAAGTCGCCGCCCAGGACCCCTCCCGTCAGGGCCACACTCAGGTTCAATCTTGTACCCTTGGTCGGGTTGAAGAAACTGTTGGTCGAGTTGTAGGAGAGCATCGGCGTGACTTCCGAGCGTATGATGCCGCTCAATGCCGCCGACGCATTACCGCGGGGTGCAAATCCGACGACCTGTCCGAGCGCGTACGGTTCAAATCCCGAGGCGATATGGTCGATCCCAATCCTCTGATAGGAGTAGCTCCCTCCAAGCGACCAGAAGGTGTACCCAAGACGGCGGTTCAAGGTGAGGGTGGCGCCGGTCGTGCGCTGGGTGAATAACTCGGTGGGCGTTCCGGTGGCGGTGGTGAGGCTAGTCAGACCAAAGAGACTGTAAGTGTCGTACCGGTAGCGGGTATTGAAAATCGACATACCCAGGCTCCACCGTGTATCCAACAGGTACGGCTCGGTGAATGACAGGATGTAGCTGGTGGTTCGGGTGCCGCCCGTCAGGCTCAACTCGAGAGTCTCGCCCCTGCCCATGAAGTTGTTGGTCGTGTAGTTCACGCCGATGAAACTACCGGATATTCCGCTGACACCTCCCGTCAAACCGATGGACTGCTGGCTCTTTTCTTTGACTTTGACGTTGACGTCGACGGTTTTCGTCTTGTCATCCGGTTTTACCTCATAGTCTTTTTCCTCGATCTTGTCGAAGAAACCCAGCTGGTTCAGGCGCAAGACCGAGACATCCAAAAGTTGCTGGCTGAATATCTTGCCTTCCTCGAGGGCGAACTCGCGCCTCATGACCTTGTCACGGGTCTTGGTGTTCCCGACAAAATTTATGCGGTGGACGAAGAACTGCGCATCCGGCTGGAAATGAATTGAGAAGTCTACCGTCTTGGTTTTTGGGTCAAAGTTCTGATCAGGAATGTAGGACCAGTTGATGTAGCCGAAGTTGCCGTAAATCTTCTTGATGTTCTCCAGGGCATCCTTGATTTTCTTGAAGTTGACTACATCTCCCGTGCTCAATCCGAACAGTCTTTGTAGGGCCTCGCATTTCAGCACGCCGCAGTCGGTGATTTCCAGCTTGCCCAGGCGATACTGCTCTCCGGCCTCGACGGGGATCTCTATGTAGAACTGCTGCTTCGTCTTGCGGAACATGGGAATCATTCCGCGGGGGCCTTCGAAAATACGCGTGACCGGCTCACCAACCTGAACCTGCATGTAGCCATGTTCCTTGTAGAAAGCTTTCAGGTTCATCTCGATATCGGCCTCGAGTTTGGCTTGGTGATATTTGTCTGTCCCCTTGAAAATCGTCATCATGTTGCGTTCTTTGTCGAGCTTCATCGCCCCCTTCAGCTCGCCCTCGCTGAATACTTTGCTGCCGACAAAGCGTATCTGGCCGATGCGAACCTTGGGTCCTTCATCCATGACGAAGTGCACTCGAACGCTGGAAGGAGGGATGTTTTCGATCTCAGTGTGCACGGTGCCGAGGGGCTTGCCGTTCTGCGTCATGAGATCCTTCAGTGCACGCTCGGCCGCCCTGATCTTCGAAGGATCATATTGGCTGTCAACCGTGAGTCCGACTTTCTTTTCTTTGAAGTGGTCCAGAATGTTGGATTCGGTGAAGGATTTGTTGCCTGAATACTCGATGTTCCGGATAAGAGGCTTTTCCTTTACCACGAAAGTGACTATCTTGCCGGTCTCGCCGTCCTTTTCCTGGATTTCTATGTTCTCGAAGAAGTTCGCCTTGTAGAGGGCACGCAGATCCAACTCCAGGCGCCCTTCGTCGTACAGTTCTCCCTTCCTGGATTGGATGTAGAAGCGGATGGTGTCCTCGGGAATCCGCCGGTTGCCCCGAATGTTGATGTCCTCGATCGTCGGCCGTTCGGCCTGTTGAGCCAAGGCAGCGGCCCCTGAGCTCAGCAACCCGAAAAGGCAATAGATTCCTACCTTTGCCAGTCTAGACATCAATCCTCCAACTTTCAGCCGCATACAAGAAACCGGCTCCGCCCCCCGTTCGCAGCATGAGAAAGCAAGAGGCATATCTTAGATGAAAGAGGGGGTGAAATCCAGCAAGAGATCCACGACATTAAAAGACTGAGGCAGCCCGCCTAGGGTTTCATTTTATTTGAGAAATGGCGTCAGGTCCGGCTGAGCGGACAGTGGGCAAAATGAAGCTCTGAGACTTGGCACCAGCCTAGACCGTCAATTTCACACCTTTATCTGTGGGCTCTCCGGCGGGGACATAGTAGAGGCTGTCGTTGAGCAGATAGATTTCCAGCGACGCATCCGGCTTGAACCTGTTCTGAATGAGTGCTTCGGAGAGCGGGTCCTCGATAAATTTCTGGATCGCGCGCCGCAAAGGCCGGGCTCCATAAGACCGGTCGTGGCAGGTTCTTTCCACTATCCACTTCCGGACTTCGGAATGCAGCATTATGGCAATCTTTTTCTGCTTCATCACCTCGTTGACTTGTCCTATGAGCAAATCAACGATCTTCTCGAGGTCCTCATCCGTCAGGGACTCAAACAAGATAATCTCATCGAGGCGATTCAGAAACTCCGGGTTGAAAACGCGCTTGACCTCTCCCTGAATCAGTTCTTCCGTCTTCTTGGAGTCGGCATCGCTGGTTGTGCGGAAGCCCATGTGACCCCTTTTCTCCAAGAAACGGGCACCGATGTTGGAGGTCATGATTATGATGGTGTTCTTGAAATCGATCGAATTTCCGAGGGAGTCCGTCAGCTGCCCATCTTCGAAGACCTGAAGCAGGATGTTGTACACGTCCGGATGCGCCTTCTCGATCTCATCTAGAAGAAGAACAGAGTACGGATTCCGCTTCACCTTTTCCGTGAGCTGACCTCCCTCTTCGTGGCCCACATAACCGGGCGGTGAGCCGATGAGCTTCGAAACCGAGTGCTTCTCCATGTATTCGGACATGTCGAGCCTGATCATCGCGGTCTCGCTGCCGAACAGGAAAGATGCCAGAGACTTGGCCATTTCGGTCTTGCCCACGCCGGTCGGACCCAGAAAGAGGAAAGACCCCACGGGCCGCTTCGGGGATTTGAGCCCCGCACGGGACCTTCGAATAGCCTTGCTGAGGGAGCTGATTGCCCTATCCTGGCTGATGACCCGCTTGTGGAGTTCCTCCTCCATCCGCAGCAGCTTGGACATCTCTTCTTCGTGCAGTGAGGCCA
>DASQID010000434.1:0-8635 GCA_035631775.1 Acidobacteriota bacterium | reverse complement strand
TAGCAAAGCCTTACCGACATCTCGAGCTCAGTCTTTGCAGTCTCGCCTATTGATATCAACGTTCCCTTGCCTCATCGACCTCTTATTCCTGACCCCTGGCCCCCGACCCCTGGCCCCTTGCCCCCAGTGGTGACACATTCGAACTCTTGGGGGCATCCAATTATCCGGAGATAATCGGGGTCCATCCAAACGCGGTGCGCTATCATTAAATAAACTCCGAGAGGCGATATGCGCGTCAAGAACGGTTTTGGGTTCCTTACTGCCAGCCTGGGTTTGGCCGTGCTCTTCTGTTTGTCGCCAAGACAGAGCCCCGCCCAGAAGACACAGCCCACTACAGGAGACAATCAGACCATCCGGGTGAATGTTGAAATGGTCTCGCTGCCTGTGGTCGTATCAACGCATGATGGGCGGCGAATTACCGATCTGAAAAAAGAGGACTTCCAGATCTTCGAGGATGGTATCCAGCAGACCATCGCCGGATTTGCCGCCACTGACGAGCCGGTTGACGTAGCGCTGATGCTGGACACCAGCGGCAGCACTGAGAACGAATTGGCCAACATCCAGAACGCCGGCATTGATTTCGTGAACCAGCTTCATCCGGACGACGAGGTTGCGATCCTCTCGTTTTCAGAGGACGTCCGGTTGCAGGCGGACTTTACGATCGACCGGGACAAGAACGAATACGGGATAAAGAAGACGCGCTCGGGAGGTTGCACCGTAGAATATGAAGCCGTCTGGCTGGGTCTTGACGAAGTGCTGAAACCGATAAAAGAGCGCAAGGCGATGGTTCTCTTCACCGACGGGGTGGATACCTGCAGCCACAAAGCATCGATGAATGAAACCCTCGAACTGGCCAAAGAGACTGCCGCAACCATCTATGTCGTCTACTACAACACCGAGGGAGATTTGTATCAGCGCCGACCTACGGTTGGTGGCGTTCCCATGCCGGGCGGAGGGCTGCCTCCAATAGTCAGCCCCGGCGGCTATCCGGGTGGCTACCCAGGTGGCTATCCCGGCGGCTACCCGGGAGGCATCGGTTCCACGCGCGGTGAATACATACAGGGGCGAAATTATCTGAACAAGCTCGCGGAATACAGTGGTGGCTTGGTGTTCGACGGCATGGAAAACCTGAGCGGCGCATTTCAGCAGGTTGCGAAGGAATTGGCGAGCCAGTACAGCATCGGATACTATTCAACCAACGCAAAGCACGATGGGAAATTCAGAAAGGTCGAAGTAAAGGTCAGCAAGACAGGGTTGGTTGCCCGCACGAAGAAAGGCTACTTCGCCAAAAAAGACAAGTCACGGTAAGCCACACTATCATTGATAAACTCGAGAAAGCCTCCTGAATTCTTGGAGTCTTTGGGTCTTGGAGGTGGCTTGTTGGAGAGTCACCGGCAGGACCCAAAGTGCGATGATCGACTGTGACGCGCCGACCTCTCAGCGCGATTCAGCTATAATCTGTCGAGTAGGCGAGTTGAGGCTCTAACATTTTGAGGGATTCATTGGCCAGGCTTTACACCAAAACCGGAGATGATGGGACGACCGGGTTGATCGGCGGCACGAGAGTTTCCAAGGACGCGCCGCGGATTGAAGCTTATGGATCTGTCGACGAACTCAATGCGGTGCTCGGTGTCGTCCGGACCTACGCGCTGCCGGAGTTCCTGGACAAAGTGCTCGAACGGATTCAGGACGATCTGTTTACGGTTGGTGCATGCCTGGCCTTGCCCCCCGGCGAGAATCCCGAAAACTTGGGAATCCCGATGCTTCGTCAGGAATCCATTGAGGTGCTGGAGGAGCACATCGACAAGTGCCAGGCCTCCCTGGACCCGCTCACCTGCTTCATACTCCCGGGAGGCGCTCCCGCGGCGGCCATGCTCCACCTCGCCCGCACTGTAGCGCGCCGCGCGGAGCGCTGTTGTGTGAGGCTGTCGAATCTCGAAGGGGCTGATCCGCTTGTCATCAGGTATCTTAACCGGCTCTCAGATTTGTGTTTTGTCCTGGCACGCTTGGTGAACCGCCAGGAGTCAAAGCCTGATTCCCATCCCACTTTCGGCAGGCATTAGCTCATCAGCCGTCAAGACTACCACAGGTCACACGAACTTCCTTCGCGTCTTCGCGCCTTGGCGGTGGCTTTCCAAAAAGCCACCGCTAAGGGCTGGCGCAAGAATAAATTCACATTTTGCTGCTGGCCCCCAGGCCTGCGGGCCGCAGCCTGAAAGGGCGCGGCGGCGGGCGGGCAGGCGCGACGGTGCTCGCACCAAAATGTGAATTTATTCTTGCGCCAGCCCTAAGACGCAAAGGCGCTAAGACAGGCAACCGTATCCCTGCAAATTATTCGTTCGTGGAATTCGTGAATTTTGTGGCAGATTTGTCCTTCGAGAGGGGGGCACTTGGCCAGGCCGGGCCCAGCACGTCTCGTCATTCTGTTGACGATCGGAATCCTGTCGGTATCGTGTGGCGCTGTTTTTGTCCGCCTGGCGTCTGCTCCAGCGTTGGCCGTGGCGGCTTATCGTGTTCTGTGGGGTACGCTTCTTTTTGCGCCGGCGCTGGCTGTGGGTCCGGGTCGCGAGCTTGCCTCGCTGACGTGGAGGGACTGGCTGCATCTGGCTTTTTCCGGCGCCGCGCTGGCACTGCATTTCGCGCTGTGGATCGCCTCACTCTCCTACACGACGGTCGCGAGTTCGGTTCTGCTTGTCGATACAACCCCTTTTTTCATAGGTCTGGCGAGTCGCTGGCTGATGGACAAACCCTGCCATCGCCGGTTCTGGATGGGATTGACAGTCACATTCCTCGGGTGCGTCGTGATATTTCGCGGCGACTGGTCGCAGTCCCAGAACTCCATGAAGGGCAACGCGCTGGCATTAGCCGGTGCCATCGCCTTTGCAGCCTATCTGCTCGCCGGCGCCCGCGCCCGTCAAAAGCTGTCGCTCTTTGCCTACGTGTGGCCTGTCTACAGTGCCGCGGCGATTGTCCTATTCGGGATTTGCCAAATCGCGCGGACACCCATGCGAGGATACTCAACCTCGACCTATTTCTTCATGTTTCTGTTGGGGCTTATCCCCCAGGGTATCGGCCACACAACTTACAACTGGGCTCTGCGCTGGTTGTCGCCGGCTTTGGTAGCTCTGGTCGGCTTGGCTGAGCCCGTTGGCGCGAGTCTTCTTGCCTATTTCGTCCTAAATGAAAGCCTCACGGTCTGGAAGTTGATCGGGGGCGGGGTAGTACTTCTCGGTATCTACTTGGCAACCCGGCCTGATCCTGCCACTAATTAAAAAAGGCGCCCCTTTCGGGGCGCCTTCCATCATCTTGGTGCTAATCTTGTCAGGCTGTCTTCTTTTCTTTGCAGGCAATGCAGACGGAAGTCCATGGGACGGCATTCAGCCGAGCGACGCTGATTTCCTCTCCACAGGTCGTGCACGTACCGAAATTGCCGTTTTCAATTCTGGAGATGGCCGCTTCAATAGCTCGCAGCAGTTTGGCATCCGTCTGGAGCAACCGGATGTTGACGTGGACCTCGTTATCGTCGCTGGCCTGATCAACGAAGTCCCCGTGCCGGGTGTTCTCCATATTGTCCCAGTGGGGCTTCTTAGCCGAATTGACAATCGCGTCTCGTTTTTGCTCCAGAAGTGCCTTGAATTTCTTGAGATCCCTCTTGTTCATACGAACCCGCCTCTCTTCTACTAAGGCCGGCGTACCGGTCGAAATTCAAAAAACAGAAATGATAGGATAAATTCCCTATAAAGTAAACAGCGGGTCAGCAAAAAGACCGTGGAAGGCTCCAGGAATTGCCTGCAGAATACGCCGGTTTCTCCAAAGGATAGCCTTGCCGGAGTGGGCTGTGATACAAGTGACCCATACCTCACGGAGGCACAGATGTCAGCCAGAACTCTACCGTCCCGCATCCTTTCTATCTGCCTGTTCTCGGCTGCCTTGCAGGCTCAGAACGTCTTCACTGTGGGCCCGATCCAGGCCGGCTCGGGCGAGCGTCGCTCCGGCTTCCTCGAGGTTCCTGGTGGGGCAGATGGCGCAACGGAGATACCCATCACACTAATTTGCGGCATCAAAACAGGTCCAACCCTCGCCCTCGTCGCAGGTACTCATGGCTATGAATACCCGCCCATAATTGCGACTCAAAGGTTGGCAACCAAGATCGATCCTCAGAAGCTCAGCGGCAGGATTATCATCGTGCACGTCGCGAACATGCCGTCCTTTCTGAAGAGGACCATTTATTACAGTCCTGTCGACGGACTGAACTTGAACCGTGTCTATCCCGGCCGCTTGGACGGCACGCTGACTCGTCGAATTGCCTATACCATTACTCGGGAGGTCATTGACCGTTCGGATTACCTTGTAGATATGCACTGCGGCGACGGAAACGAGTCGCTGCGATCCTACAGCTATTGGATGCCCATCGACGATCCCAAAGTCGATGAACCATCGAAGGCAATGGCCGTCGCTTTCGGATTGGATCACATCGTGATTGACCGCGAGCGGCCGAAGGATCGGGAAGCGAGCCTCTATTGCTCGAATACCGCAGTGACCCGGGGGAAACCCGCTATCACGATTGAATCCGGAGGCATGGGGGTAGCTTACGATGAGGGAGACATCGGCGCCGTGGAGCGTGGCGTGCACAACATCCTCCTTCATTTGAAAATGGTCGAGGGCAAGCCTGCGATGCCTGCAAAGATCGTGTGGTATGATCCAGCGGAAGTTCTGCGCTTCCCTGAGAAGTTGGCCATTCAATCGGGAACCTTCTTTCCGATCGCCAGAAAGACCCAGATGGTTGAGAAGAATGCACTGCTGGGATACGTGACCGACTTTTTCGGCAAGAAAGTGTACGAGCTGCATGCCCCCTTCGCGGGCGAAGTGCTCTACATCCTTGGTACGCCACCCGTCTCGGCCGGCGAGCCGCTCGCATTTGTTGGGGCCATTAAGTAGCGGGATCCGCGTCCGCACCCGGACGGTCGGGAATCATAGGAACCAGCCGGTCGAAATCTGCCAGCATGCGCCTGCGTTCAGCTTCGCTGAGCCTCCCCTTTCGGTCATGATATTCCTGTATAGCCTCGCGCACGACTTCACTCTTCGGAATTGTCAGACGTCGAGCCGCATCATTGAGACGTGCGATTGTCTTGTCATCCAATTTGAAGGTGACTTTTATGCTTCGTGGATACTGGAACAATACCGCCATATTCAGCTGTAAGCGGCCCGGACTTCAGAACATCGCACCCATCATGGCCACCAATCCATTGACAATCGCATCCTCCGCGCAGCCCCTTTTCGCGCGAGTAGCGGTTATTTCATAGCTGACCTGATCGTAAGCTGCATCGTCGGGCAGGTACCCGCTCGATCCGTTGCAATGAGTGATCATGATCGTACGATTGAAGGGGGACTCTCTCTTCAACCGCAGGCCGATGTTCGTCAACACTTCTCCGGACACCCCGGCAATCGCAATATCGTTGATGACCAGCAGAGAGAGTCGGATGGGCACTGGGTCCGCGTCCTCAAACCTGTATTCACGGCCGGAGCCGGACGACTGCACGGTTCTCTTGCCCGGACAGGTTACGAGCCGCTGCATTCCACGGACGTGAGCCCGGCCGTTGGTCTTGATGGTGCCGGCGACTCTGACGACTTCCTCCCCCAGAATTGCACCCAAAGCGGTGACGTTCTGGAAGTCCGTTCCCACACGATAGATTGGATCCTGATCCCCTGCCGTTCCACTGGTCCAGACAGAGATTACCTTTCCCCCGAAGTGCCGCTCCACGTAACGCGACGTGGCTCCCGGCAGGTCGGAGCTGACTTGAAGGTTGCCCGGTCCCAGCACGGTTCCGTGGACGCCATAATTGCTGAATATGGCGAATGGTTCGCCGGACGGAGTTTCGAACTTTATCACGGCGACGGTTTTGTCGGATACACCGTCTGGGTTGTTGCCCAGCATCCATCCGCCTTCCCCGTTTGGCGCCCTGCGGTTCACATTGACCTTTGCGTTCCCCGTACCGAATCCGATCCGCGCGGGCTGCAAGGTTGATTTGGCCTGGCGGACGGATTCGAGAATTGCGTTCTCCAATTTCGTAACATAGGCGGCTTGGTTGGGCGACAGCTCTCTCTCGTATACCCCCGTCGAGGGCGCCGCGTGAGTGTGCACCGACGCCAGGAGGACATTCTCCCTGGCGATGCCTGTTTCCCGCGCAATCCTATCTGTCATTTTTTCCCAGAATGCGTGCGAGAGACCGATGATTTCGCAACTAATGATGGCAGCTTGGGCAGCGCCGTCGTCCAATACGATGGCGCGAACGTTGAGGTCGTCGTGGATGCTTTTGAATCCGGCAGTGCGATTCGCGTAGCCGCTCATCTGCAGAGCGGCGTCCGCCGAGGGGGTGATGTCGACTTTCGCCGCGCCCGCGCGCAGGTTGCCCGCTTCGGCCGCCGTGAGGGCGTCAAGCGGGAGCATCAGGATGCATGAGCAGACCACGCGACAGAGTGATTTCCGGGTCATGACCGCCTCCTTCGGAAGGTTAGGACTGGCGCAAGAATAACTTCACATTCTGCTGCTGGCCCCCACGCGCGACGGTGCTCGCGCCAGAATGTGAATTTATTCTTGCGCCAGCCCTTGAGGATAATAACCCAAAACCACGCGCTGGAACTCGAAAAGCACTATCGACTGTCGTTCTGAGGTGCGCTTTGTTCTTCAGCGCCTAGAGAAGACGGACCCTCGGCACCAGTGCTTCCCTGGGATTATCCACGGTCAGTCTCCGGATATGGGCTTCGCTGATGGCAGCCTTCCGCAGTGCCGGCAGCAGTTCCGTAAAGAAAAGCTGGTAACCTCGGAACTGGCCGCCTCCGGGCTCTCCCACGTGATACCAGCCGGCGTCAAGAGAAATCAGGAGCCGGGCCAGATGACCATGATCGATGAGGGATTTCAGCTGGGCAGCCTGCCGATCGGCGCTCGCGCTCCCGAAGCCCTCGAATTCTAGCGACGCACCTTCCCTTGCGGCGCTCAGGTGGATGTCCGGATTGGACTCGTTCTGAGCATGAACCCAGATGAATGCCGATGCCCGCACTCCCTGATCCCGCAATATTCTGATTTGCTCCAACGCGGCGGCTCCGTCGCCGGTGTGCGAGGCGATGGTCAATCCGCAAGCCCGGTGGGTCAGCGCCGCGGCAAGCGCCAACTTGCGGTCTATTTCAGAAAGTGGGCCCTTATTGACGCCAATCTTGATGATGCCGGGTCTGATTCCGGTGTTCTCAATGCCCTTTTCGGATTCCTCGATCCAACGCCGTGCAAGCCGCTCTGCGCTCTCGGAGAACGCATGGGCCGGGAGGTACTTGTGATCAACCGCGCCGTAGTAGCCCGTATTGGTAATCAGCTGGATCCGGCCGGCTTCCGACAGCTGCTTTAGCAGAAGTGGATCACGGCCAAGATAAGCTGGAGTGCACTCAACCACGGTTCTGCAGCCGAGTTCCCGGATCTTTTTCAGATACGGAAGCACCGTGCTGAAGACTTCGTTGCGGTCGTAACGATCCGGCCGGATCCTGTCCGCACCGATGAAGTCGACCAGCACGTGCTCGTGCATCAGCGTCACGCCAAGGTCGCCCGGAGAGACGGGCCCGAGCGCAGTCTGGATTCTGCCGGTGCTTCGTACGGGCCGGGGGGCGGCATCGGCACACAACGGCAACAGACCGGCCGCGAAGCGCAGGAACTCGCGTCGATTGGCTTTCCTCATGGCAGATCAAACCCCCCGTAGTGTTCCCATCAGCCGATATCGGATTTGAAGGTCAGCTCAAACGCCGGAATTATCTCAACCGGATTATAGGATCGCTTGGCGTCGCGCAGCCCGGGAGATCCCAGATCCTCTTCGCGATTGATGAATTCGTAACCTTCTGCCGCGATCACCTGTGCGGTCTCCCAATTGATGACCTGGTAGAGTCCCTTGTATCTCCGCAGCGCCCGCTCGAAGTGTATCGCTACTGTAGACGGGCTTATCGCTTCGTAAATGGAGAAGGCCACCGGGTGCTCATCCACCTTTACGAGCAGTCCCTGCTGTCCCAAATCGGCGAAATGCTGCAGCGTGTACTCGAGTGCGACCAGTTCCTGCTGCAGGTTGCTGTCCATCTCGGGTTGCTCCTCTTCCTGAATTCGCTTGAGAATTTCGAAGCAGGCGCCGACCTCTGATCCCTTCAGAGGTTCAGGAGACCAGCAGTACTGGCCCGCGGCTTGAGCCAGGAGATTGCGCTTTTTCGAATACTTGCGTCCGGGCAACTGGGCAAGACTCTCCGCCAGATAGAGGTAATTGGAGGCTGCCTGGTCTTCATGCGCGGTGAAGTTGCGGAGAAATTCAGGGCTTTGAGCGATGAAGCCCTCGTTGACCCCTACGATCTTCAACGGGTAAGGAAGGGCCTTCGCCTCTTGAATCAACTTTAGTTGAACGGCGGCGGGAAATGTTCCGACCGGTTGCATCAGATGGCGGCGCTTTTCCGGCTCGAGAACGCAGGAGAGGAGAAGAGTCTCTCCTTCCGTGAGAATCCAACCGTACTCGAATATCGATTGCCAGGTGGCCAGGGTCGCGAAGGTGTATCCGGAGAGCGGCTGTGGGTGCCGCGTGAGGAAGCCTGAGAGAGTTTCGCTCTGATCCAGTTC
>DASQID010000433.1:0-3751 GCA_035631775.1 Acidobacteriota bacterium | reverse complement strand
CCCCCAGAGCAACCAGCCCAAACTGCACAATCGCGACGAAAAGCCAGCAGGGGACCACCACACCCGTGGCCTTCCGCCAGCGTGTGGGGGCCATCTTCGCAACGCCTGCGATCAGCAGGAGAACATACCAGATCTCGAAGAGGTTGAGATTTGCGGCAAGCGATGACCATGGCAGAGGTATGCCGGGAAACATCAGGTTCAGCCCGAGCGAGACACTGAGGCCGTCCTCGCGGATAAGTTTCTCATTGCCGCGCAGCAGCAACACCAGGTGACCTACGGCATCCCGGAAAAGCAGGGGTGCATAGGAAAACGCTACGACAGTCAGCGCTTGACTGAAGGTGAGACGGTCCAGCACAACTTGGGCTGTCAGCCAAAGAATGAGCGCAAAGAGTGCCCAACGGAGCAGCAGCAAGAGCGGAACTCCGGCGGTGCGCCAGGCGCTCGTGCGAGCCAGAAGGTCGACAGCGGCTGAGACCTGCTCGGGTGCCATCCCGCCTGCTTCCAGATGATGTCTGGTCCACTGAAGGTTTATCGGAGCCTGGGCCGCAGCGATGAGCGCAAACCCCAGGCCGAGGATCAGTAACGGAACCAGATAGCTGTGCCCCCTCAGATCACGTGCGAAGCCCGCTTCGGGGGAGTGCAATACTTGCAGAAATACTGCTGTTCGAGAGCATAGCCAATTCGCCAAGTTCATCTTGGAATCCCTAATCTCGGACACAGGTTGAGGTTTTTTTCATTCTATTAACGAACGAAAGAGGCTCAGATCCGAAGCTCGAGGGCGCAGGCCTGAGCGCACATATTTGACTCGACCGGAAGGATCGATCCAGTAGAGGGTCGGCACTATCGCCCTGCGCACGCGTCTTGAGAACGCGTTTTCCGGATCCCGGCACACCATGAAACGCACTTTCTCTATCGGGGGAGCCCCGTTGAGTGAGAGGAGGATGATCCTCACCTCGGGGAGCCTCTCTGCAATCCATTCCAGGTTGCGTATCTCCTCGCGGCAGGCCCGGCAAGCCGGCTGAAACAGTACCAACAGCGTCGGCTTGCCGTGCCACCATGACGTGTCCACAGGCGCTCCCTCCAGCGACTGGAGCTGTGCGTCCGGGAGAGGTTCGCCGGGACGGATGCCGCTTTCCAGGGACTTATGGGCCCAACCCAGAAGGAGCAGTGGAATGAACAGCGAGATTGCGATGATGAGCCGCTTCATGGGCATCTCCGTCAAGGCATCCAGATTACGGAGATAATGTTTCGTGTGCGGACGATCTATTTCACGGAAAGTGAACGGGTGAGAAAGTCGAGCAGTGGGCGCAGGTCCGGGGGAACAGCGGACTCGGCTGCCTCGATCGTGTGGTCGCCGTCGTCGGTCTCAACGGTGACCTTGTAGACGAATCGATCGGCTCCGGGGGAAGCGGACCTCATTTTTTGCGGCAGATCGAAGAAGTGCGAGCGTTTCAGCAACTCAGCCAAGTTCTGAGCCTGGGATTCTGGCAGCCTGGAGGAATCGAGCGAACCCTGGACCTTACGACCGGCAAAACCGCCACTTCGTTCGAACCATATCCGCATTTTGGATTCCAGATTCGGGATCCGCCGCTTCAGGACCACAATATCCATTCGGCGCCCGGCAAGGAACTCCCAGCAAGGTATGGAATTATATGCCCGCTTCCGCCGTTCGACCGGCATTTTCCTCCGTTCGCCGAAAAGGGCTGAATTGATCAGCTGGGGGGAAGTTATAAAAGCATCGTGAGGTAAGTCCCGGCGGCGGTTGTTGTTGAGTCCGGTGGGTGGATGGCGGTCTTCATGGAGCGCCGCCGGGCGCGTTGATCATAATGTTTCGCGAGATGCGTTTATATTTCAGGAAATCTCGCGGTATGCGAATGAAATAATCCGAATTTGATCTCGGGGACTCACCGAGGCGTGCCGAGTCTCATCTGATGACGGAACTCAAATATGCCTGACACACTGAGCCAGGATCTAGAGTCACGGCATCACGGACGGCGAGAACGTCACTCTGAAGAAGTGAGCGATTAGGGGCGACTTGACCTGTCTCGCCGACAGAAAGTTTGCCATGAATTGCTCTCAGCGGGCAGTCTTCGGAGTGCACAACCGCATCCAAACGAGTTTTCTCCTGCCTGCTGCCTGCTGCCTACTGCCGGATTTCTTTATTGCTTGCCGGGTCCGTAACCGTGTCTGGAGAGTTCCCGTTGGAGCTTATGTCGCCCACGGTACAACCGGTTGATTACATTTTGGTACCTTTCCGGATGCAGTCGTTCGACGATCCGGCTTGGAGCCATTCCCGCGAGCAGCATGCCAACGGCCTGCTGTTCCTGCGGCGGAAGTCCGCCCAGGATTTTTTCCACCAACAGGCGAAGCTCGAAGTAATGGACCTTGGCTTCCGGGGATTGCGCTGAAAGCGTCCCCCTGAACGCAGAATCAAGGGCGATTGTCCTTTCGTTCAGGGACGCATAGCGTTGCGCCTTGCGATAGTAGTTGCCGATCTTCTTTCGCAGAATGCCCATGCTCCAGACCAGAAGCCCCTTTTTCAGCTCCCCTTGGGGGCACTTCAACGTCATAGTGAGCATGGTTTCCTGAACCAGATCCTCAACGTCCTCGGCATTTTGTATCCTGAGCGCAGTCAACCGTTGCAGAACCAGGCGGATTCGTGCGAGTTGTTCGTCGCTCCAATCAGTGGACCGCGTCTGGGGCTCATAGCCGGGATCCGGAGCAGTCTCGCGGAATGGAAGGACACCGTAGCGGCAGGCGCAGCTGTATGCGTAGTGGAACACACCCCGACCCTCCTTCTCAAACAAACGGATTGTTTGGGAATTCGTGGAGGATTTGAGGGCGAAAAGAAAATTAGTTCTGATTATGCCGGAGTGTCAAGAGGTTTCTGGGGGATAGTAATTGAATTGTGATTGACGTTCCTGATTTACGATTTTCGAATGACGATTGACGATTTCAAATCGCTTCAAGTCGTCAATGGTAAATCGTAAATCAGTTCTTCCTTGGAGCTGCTGAGGTTGCCGGAATTTCGTTGGGGGCGTAATAACCGGGCCTGGCCGAAATGACCGCCCCAGGCGAATCCACTATCACCTGGATACGCCGATAGCTGCCGTCCTTGACCTGGTTGGTCGATACGTACCCGATGGTGTATTGGTTGCGGAGCTCGTCATCCACCTCTGCGTAGATATTGTCCAGCTGACCGAAGTTATTGGGGTAGAGCACCCGGCCACCCGTCTCGTATGCCAATTTGCGAAGGGCAAGATCAGCCTGCACGAAAACCTCCCCGGGGATATTGTCGTAGATCCGCTGCTGGGTCATTTCAAAAAGCATCAGCTGGCGCACTGCCTCCGTCTTGCTGACTACGTAGATTGCCGCCTCGGAGCGGATCGCCGCCTGGAGTGCCTCGTTGTAGGAGACGTCACTGTTGTTGTCGAGGCCGTCGCTCATGATTATCATTGCCTTCTTTTCCTTGATCCCCCTGAATACCTCCGTGGACGTGACGTAGATCGCGTCCCAGAGCTTTGTGTTGTCCTTGCAGTAAACGGACGTGAGGACGGGATCCACACGGTCAAATTTGCGCCCCCAATCCATCTTTAGCCGAACATCGGTGTTGAAGGTCACCAGCGCGAACTCATCCTCCGGCTTGAGATTCTCGAGGAACTTCTTGGTGGAAAACTTGATCGAGCCCCACTCGTTGCGGACGCTGCCGCTGATGTCCAGAACGATGGCGATACGGGTGGGAACGGCTTCT
>DASQID010000432.1:0-4233 GCA_035631775.1 Acidobacteriota bacterium | reverse complement strand
CCCCCCCCCCCCCCCCCCCCCCCCCCCCCCCCCCCCCCCCGCCGCCGCGCCCTTTCAGGCTGCGGCCCGCAGGCCCGCCGGCTTTGTTGCTCGCTCCTCACATACCACCCCGAGTATAGCTCGTCGCTCGCGCCTCGCCAGGGGGCCTGGGGGCAAGCAGCAAAATGTGAAGTTATTCTTGCGCCAGCCCTAAGAGCAGCATGCAGACGGCAGATGGCAGATGCCATCAGGCAGAAGGCATATCTGATGGACATTCCTGCTGAGAGGGCGCTGGGATAAACTGCACCCTTATGGTGTAATGTATAGTCAGCCATGGATAACAGGGAGTTCTTCAGGAGCAGGTTCGGGATCACGCAAGGAGACTTGGAGCGACTGCTTGGCGAGGCTCTTGCAAGAGGCGGCCACTATGCCGATCTCTATCTCGAATATAAGATCCGGGACTTCCTGAGCATGGAAGAGAGCATCCTCAGGAACGCTTCAAAGAACATCACCCAGGGAGTTGGAATCCGAGTAATTGAAGGCAGTGAAACCGGATACGCCTATGCAGACGGATTCGACATGCAGGAACTGTTCCGTGCAGCCCAGATCGCGAGTTCCATCGCTCATGGTCCAGGTCCGACATCAGCGCCTCCCATTCCGGCATCCAAGGGAATATTTCACGATCTGTACGCAGTAGCTGTTCCCCTCGTGGACATTGAGTTGACTGCGAAACTTCGCCTGCTGGAGGAAGCCGACCGATTGTCCCGCGGCTACGACTCACGCATTGTTGAAGTCCGAGTGGTCCTGGCTAATGAAAGCAAGCACGTTCTCATTTACAGCTCCTGCGGGGACGCGGTTTCAGATCTACAGCCTCTGACGGTCTTTCAAGTCTCCTGCATCGCCGCCACAAACGGCGACCGACAGATCGGAATCAGAGGAGGAGGAGGCCGGGTGGGAATGGAGTTTTTTGACACCAAACCCCCTGCGCACTTCGCGCTCGATGCGGCGCGCCAGGCGATTCTGCTTCTGGGCGCGCAGGATGCCCCCGCCGGCCCGATGGAGGTCGTCCTCGGCCCCGGCTGGCCCGGCATACTCCTGCACGAAGCAATAGGGCATGGTTTGGAGGCGGATTTCAACCGCAAGAAGCTCTCGGCCTTTTCTGGTCGCATCGGGCAGAAAGTCTCCTCCGAGTTATGTTCAGTAGTCGACGATGGAACTCTTCCCAGCCGAAGGGGGTCTCTTAATATCCATGACGAAGGAAACCCGACGGGCCGAACCGTGCTCATCGAAAACGGCATTTTGTGTCGCTATATGCAGGATGCGTTGAGCGCGCGCCTCATGGGAGCAGCACCAACCGGGAACGGCAGGCGAGAGAGCCATGCCTGGATGCCTATGCCCCGTATGACCAACACGTTTATGCTCCCCGGAATGAGCACAAACGAGGAAATCATCAGATCTGTGCGGCGGGGCCTCTATGCCGCGAATTTCGGCGGCGGGCAGGTCGACATCACCAACGGCAAGTTCGTGTTTTCTGCGTCAGAGGCTTATCTGATTGAGGGGGGCCGGATAACTGCGCCAGTTCGAGGCGCGACCCTGATCGGCAACGGCCCGGATGTCTTGACTCGAGTATCCATGGTCGGCAATGACCTTGAACTCGACGAAGGTATAGGAACTTGCGGTAAGGATGGCCAGAGCGTTCCGGTCGGCGTGGGAACTCCAACCATTAAGGTAGATGAGATAACCGTTGGCGGAACACGAAGCTAGCGAAGAACCAGCCGCAGAGGTACGGGATGCCGCGAAGTCTCTGGACCTCTGCAGTGATGTCCTGGAGATGTCCCTTCGGGAGGGGGCAACTTGCGCAGAAGTGTTGTTGCACGAAGGGCTCGAGTTCTCCACGGCAATTCGCCTTGGCAACGTCGAAAAGCTCCAGCAGGCAAATTTCCGGAAGTTGGGCGTGCGCGTTTTTGCAGGCGGCCGCACGGCTGTGTCGGCTACGTCGGACTTCTCCGTGTCCACTCTGAAAGGAATCATCCGAGATACCATCGACATGGCTAGGATGGCGGGCGAAGACAGGTCCGCATGCCTGCCGACGGAGGATACCTACAATCGGCCTGTACAGTCTCTCGAAATTTGTTTCCCCGCCTCTTCGGACCTGGCTGCGGGAACAAAGGTCGAAATGGCTCGACGTTGTGAAAGGGCGGCGCTGGCCCATGATCCGCGCATCAGCAATTCGGAAGGGTCCGGTTTCTCCGATTCGCTGCTTCAAATCAGCTACGCCAACACCGTGGGCGCTCGTTCCTCGTACCGCAGGACACTCGCATCGCTCTGGGCTGCGCCGCTCGCTGAGATGAATGGGCAGAAGCAGCGGGATTCCTGGTTGACCGCCCACCCGGACATCTCGAGGCTCCAATCACCGGAGGGGGTCGGCATGGAAGCGGCACGGCGGGCACTGCGGCGCCTGGGCGCACGCAAGGTTGTCACCTGCGAGGTGCCGGTGGTGTTTGATCCCAGGGCGTCTGCGGCTCTCCTCAAACACATTGCTGAATCCGTCTCCGGCACCGCCCTGCTGCGCAAGGCGTCATTCCTCATGGATAAACTCGGGCAGCAGGTCGCATCCCCACTGGTAACAATGTGTGACGATGCCCTCCTTCCGTTCGGCCTGGCTTCGAGACCATTTGACGCCGAGGGCATTCCGTCGCAAATGAACACCGTTATCCGCTCGGGTGTGCTGGAGAGCTATCTCCTTGACTGGTATGCGGCGCGCAGGCTGGGGCTTCGTTCAACGGCAAACTCGAATCGGGAGCCGCACGGTGGTCCATCTTCGGGCCCTTCGAATTTTCACGTCGCGCCGGGAAATGCGACGCCTGACGAAATTATCGCATCCGTTCGCAAGGGTCTGTTCGTGACTGAGCTGATCGGCTTCGGCGTGGATATCGTGTCGGGAAATTACAGCCAGGGTGCAGCCGGCCTTTGGATCGAGAACGGTAGACTCGCATTTCCCGTGGAGGAGGTCACGATTGCAGGAAACCTCAAGGACATGTTGATGGATGTTGAAGCCGTCGGCAACGATCCGGTGATCCTGGCGGAGACCTTCGCACCCACTCTGATGATAAGTAAAATGGTAGTTAGCGGCAATTAAGGGTCTGTCAATGCATAACGTTTACAGTTTGCTGCCGGCCCGAAGGGGCGCGGCGGCGGGCATCTGCTTCGTTGCCGCTCCTCGACGATATACACTGATATCGCCTGCGTCGCGGCGCCTCGCATCCGCCCGCCCGGCACTCGCGCCAAAGTGCAAACGTTATTCATTGACAGACCCTAACTGAGCGGACACCACAAAGACGCCCGGTGTGCCCCCTGGTGAAAAAGGCAGGGCGGCGCCGGTACCTCGGTGGTTTCCTTCCAAAACGCAGAGAAAATCATGGTCGAATTTACTTCGGAAACCCAAAGATCCTTCCGACCTGCAACGCTGTTCATCTCGCTCGGCGTCATAGCGGCAGCTCTGGTGGGGCTTTATTTTTTCGTTCGCTACCAGAAAAGCATCCAGCCCCCGGCAAGCACCGGACCGATTGTCATACAAGGGTTGCTGCGGCCGGGTGAAGCCAACTTCGAGTATTACAAGTCCAAAGTCTTCATTGAAAACGTAAAGGCCACCCTCGGGATCAGTTTCAGCGGATCCCGCAATGCCACGATCTCGGGGATCATCGTCAATGACGGGGACCGGAAACTCGAGGCCCTGGAGATACACATCAAGTTGTTCGATGCGTTCGGCAAGCCGTCAAAAGAAAAGACCGCCTATGCGCTTCGCCCTGGAGCCGGTTACAGCAGCAAGCCCATGGAACCACTGGAGAAGCGCACCTTTACAATCGGCATCGACGCGGTTGAACAATATTGGAATCCCAAACAGATCGAGTACGAGATCACTGGCTTGAAATACCAATAACCTGGATTGGTAGATTCCCGGTGCAGCACAGCCGCAGCCAACGATCTTGCGATCCGGAGCAAAGCATATCTTTGAAGTCAAAAGGCTGGCAGAAGGCAGCCGGTAGCGGACAGTATTCCGTCGAAACACTCTGATCCCGACAAGTCTTTTGCTGCCTGCTTTCCGCGAACTGAGCTTACTAAGAGCTTCTGAGTTTTCTTCGCAGGAAGCGAAGGAATTGCGGTTAAGTAGTACATTATTGCTGGACAAGGTTCATGCGCTGGTGGCATCAGATCCCCCCGGTCGCAGCCTCTGGCCGCGACGCGCGCCGGTCC
>DASQID010000431.1:0-3887 GCA_035631775.1 Acidobacteriota bacterium | reverse complement strand
CGCCGGCCTTCTCGTACCATCCACTGACGTAGGGGGACTCAAACCGGGCAAGACAGAGGCCGCGATGGAGGAACTCGAGCGACAACTGGCCACCGTGAGTGTGGCCGGCCAGCGTCAAGTCAATGCCAAGCTCGACGGCGTGATCGAAACCGTCCGGGGCTTGATCGTGGACCAGCAGAATGTTGACTGTGTCCGGCATCATCAGGCGGTCAACCCCCTGTAAGTCGGGGTGGCTATCATCAATGCCGATGAGATTAAGAGTTTCGCCGCCCAATCGGATGGGCGCACTCTCCTGGCGCAGGATGCGAATTTCCTGCGCAGCAAACAAACGAGTGATGGAATCTTCCGTTTGGGTGATCGTCTCGTGGTTCCCGAGGCAGCCTAATACACCATAGGGTGCACGAAGGCCAGCGAGCGCCTGAACCACTTCGCCTTGCGCCGCAGGGTCCCAGAGAAGATAGTCCCCGGTCATCACAATCAAGTCGGCTTTTAGTTGGTTGGTAAGCGTGACGCAACGGCGGATCTGGTTTGCAGACATGAAAGGGCTGATGTGGAAGTCGGAAAGTTGGGCGATACAAAAGCCCTCGAAGGCTTTGGGCAGGCGGGCCAGGGCGATACGCCGGCGAGTGACCTCTACGTCGATCCTGCCATAGAGAAGCCCGTAGGCGGAGGCCACGAACGGAGTGGCGCTTAGTGCAGCGGCGGTCTGCTTAAGGAATTGGCGGCGGGCGAGCGAGCGAACGGCGATGGCAGCAGGCTTGGGAGGGGCGACCAGAGTTACCGCAGCCTCGCGCACGCGAGTGTAGACCCAGACTGGGGCGCGCGCTACGTGATCGACCGTCCAGAAGAAAATCACCAGACAAAAACCCATCCACGACCCGACCAGCCACCACGAGAAAGCCCCTTCCATCAACACGCTCTGCAGTCTGGGGTCAGCAGGGCCTGCTATATGACCCATCGTAGCCTGGTGAATTATTCCCAAGTGGGTGAAGCTGTAGGCGAAGAAGAGCAGATAGACAGCAGCCGTAATCACCGCAAGCCAGACACGATTGGGCTTTCCAGGAATGAATCGCTCCCCGAGATCGAGGGTGCGACGAATCCAAAAGAGCTGGCTGGCAGTCAGCATTATTAAGATGGCAATGAACAACAAATCGAAGAAGCGTCCGTCCTCGTCGGGGTGTACAACACGGAAGGCGACCCAGGCAAAGATCAACGACCTAACGATCGCGCGCTTGTAAGCCCTTAGGAAACAGATGATCTTTGCCATCTTTATGCGGGAAACTACACCGACTGAATTATCATGAATTTCCTTTTTTTTGTTCGAACAATCCGCAACCTTTGAAGCAGGCTACAGGCGCGCCCGCGGAACAGGGTATTTCACCGCGGGGGACGCAGGTTGCAGCCTTGGATGCAGCCCTCGAGTTCCTCACGCGCGGCGGCCAGGCACGCTGCATCACCGTGACAGGCGATCACAGCGTTCCTGTAAGTCTGCAAGCAGGCGCCGGCACACGGGTTGGGAGGCCCCTGCACCGCCAGCAAGGATGCGAGCAAAATTACTGCTAAGGGGACAAGGAACATAACGAATCGCTTTTTCCGTCTACTCATAGTCTAAGGCCTCCTTAAACATCAAACATCGCTAAACATTCCTAGTGCGTATGCTCGACAGTTGATGAGCACTGACACGTGAGAAATCAATTGGGCTTAAACCCTCACACAGCACGTCTCCCCGAGTAACGGTTGCTCCCTCCGGCAGAGCCGGAGCCTCAGCAGGGACCAGATCGTGAGACTGCTCAGCCACGGAAGTAGAGCCGATGGGCTGGGGAACTTCGACAATGGCGCACTTGGCACGAGGGCGCGGGGGGAAAACTTCCAAGCACAGAAAAACGATGTAAATGAGAATACCAACCAGCCCAAATCCCGCAAAGAAGTAGGCAGCCCCACGAAGGAGCAACTGTATGAGCTTCAGGACCGTTTCCGGATCGAGCCCGAGGTCTGCCACGACCTACCCCTTCCTGCCCAGGCCTTGCGCCTGTGATGCCTGGAGATTCAGGCGGATGGTGGAGATAGTCAATCGCGGGCGCCTTGAGGTTTCCTCACTTCTCCCTATCGGTATAACTGCTTGAGCGGATTGGACTAATTCGGCTGTTCCCTGTGCGGGAGGACGGGGCTATACTCCCTCTAGTTCTCGTAGGAAGTTTCGATGTCCTCCGCAAAGCTGCGCTTCCGGGATTATCAGCTCGATCCTGATGGGTTCGAGTTGTGTCGTGGGGGTCATCGCATCCGACTGGAGCGCAAGCCGATGGAGTTGCTGATCCTGCTGGCCGAGAAGCAGGGTCAACTTGTCAAGCGGGAAGAAATCATCGAGAAAATCTGGGGAAAGGATTTCTTCTTCGATGCGGAAAGCGGGGTCAATAACGCGGTTCGGAAAATCCGCTCGGCGCTGAATGATAATGCCGAACACCCGTTCTTTGTGGAAACGTCCCTGGGCAAGGGCTATAGGTTTATCGCCCCGGTGGAGCGCATTCTTGAACCAGTTGTATCACCCGCGCTAGAGCCGACTGTTCTACGCCAGAAGCCGAAGGAGTTTCGCGGGAGACTTGCATGGATCTCCGCTTTGATAGTCGCCGGGCTTACTGCTGGTGCGTTCGTGTTTAACGCCAGCGGAATCCGCAGTCGGGTTTTTGCCCGGGGAGTCCCGTCTATTCATTCGCTTGTCGTCCTGCCCCTGGAGAATCTTTCCGGCGACCCCGCGCAAGAATACTTTGCCGACGGCATGACCGACGCGCTGATTACAGAGTTGGCGCAGATCAGCTCCTTGCGAGTTATCTCGCGCACCTCAGCCATGCATTACAAGGGTTCGCGCCAGCCGTTGCCTGAAATTGCGCGCGAACTGAATGTGGATGCGGTTGTTGAGGGTAGCGTAATCCGTTCGGGCGACCGGGTGCGAATCACAGCTCAATTGCTGGAAGCGCGTTCGGATCGCCACTTGTGGGCCAAGGCTTACGAACGCGACGTACGCGAAATCATGTCTCTCCAGCAGGATGTAGCGGAGAGCATCGTCAGCGAGATTCAACCTAAACTGAGGCAAGGAAGCGTGTCTGTAAGCCGAAAACCGCGAGTCGATCCCGAAGCTTACGACGACTACCTGCGGGGCTTGTACTTCTGGAACAAATTCACCGAGCCGGGCATGAAACGGGCGGTGGAGTACTTTGAGGAATCGGTCAAGAAAGACCCATCCTATGCCCTCGGATACGCAGGACTGGCGCATGCCTATCATGAGTTAGCGGCATACACCGGGCCCCCTAGGGATTTCATGCCAAAGTCCAAGGAAGCTGCTGAACGAGCGTTGCAACTCGACGATACGCTGGCCGAGGCGCACGCCGCGCGCGGCCGGGTGAAATGGATTTACGATTGGGACTGGCCGGGTGCAGAAAGGGAATTTCAGCGCGCTATTCAGCTCAATCCCGGCCAAGGAATCACCCACGGAATGTATGCGCAATATCTAGATTCCATGGGCCGTTTTGAAGAAGGCCTTCGAGAGCACGAGATTGCGCGGGAACTCGATCCCGTGGCCATAATTCTTATCGTCGGCGGGGGGGATCATTTCCTGTTGTTGCGGCAATACGATAGGGCGATCGAGGAGTTT
Source organism: Acidobacteriota bacterium (assembly GCA_035631775.1). GTDB lineage: Bacteria > Acidobacteriota > UBA6911 > UBA6911 > UBA6911 > DASQID01. The sequence goes on along the minus strand of DASQID010000431.1, from coordinate 241 downwards.
CGCAAGGCGCTCGACATGGATGCTAATTTTGTCGAGGCGCACGAGGACCTGGCGCTCGCCTATTTCAGCAAAGGAATGAAAGAGGAAGGTATCAAGGTGTGGGAGCAAGAGGCGATGATCGACGGAGAAAATGATCTGGCTGGAGCGATGAAGATTGGTTAGGCGCGAGGTGGGTACAGAGGCGCACTGAAGAGCCGAGTGAAGTATTTCAAGGATCGCCGATCGGCAGGTTCTTACGTTT